>CAZKBC010000007.1:0-18569 GCA_964551265.1 uncultured Muribaculaceae bacterium
AAGGCGTACACATAATATATCAAATTAAAACTTTAATGTCAACAACTTTTTTCAACATTTCGTATTTTTTTTACATTTTTTACATTTTTTACATTAATATGTTTATATATAGTTATTAATTAAGGTTTAGTTACTATTTAACGTTTATTACTTTACAAAATATTTATCTAATACTTTTTTATTAAATGGTCCAATTTTGTTAATACACATATTAATTAATTCTTTCATTGCGTCATCTGTTATTATATCTAATTCTTTTGGATAATTCATTTCTATTTTATGATAATCATATTCTGATTGATCCAATATATTATAAGACCCATCAGGAAAAACTCTTAAATCTAAATCATAATCTATGTATTTCAATGTTTTCTCTTCTATTATATAGGGAGACGCTATATTACAATAAAAGAAAACTCCCTTTTCTTTAAACTGCACAATAATATTAAACCATTTATCTTTATAAAAAAAGATAATTGCTGGTTCTTTAGTTTTCCATTTTCTTCCATCTACTTCAGTTACTTTAACTCTGTCATTCATAAGTATTATTGTATCTTCGTTTTCTTCTAATACTTTTGAATCCTCCCAAGCTCTATACAAAGTGCCATTATGTTTATAGGCATGTATAGTAATATAATTATTTTTCATTAATATATCCACCAATCTATATTCTTATTATAAACATCTAATCTTTATTTTGCAATAAAAAAGAGGCTATTTTACAATAACCTCTAATGCTTTTTGTAACTGAGCATCAGTTTCAGGTTTAGACCCATCATATTTAGTCATATCTAAATCAACTTCATAATTAGGATTTACTCCAACCTTATCAATTTGAACTCCATTAGGTGATAGCCATTCTTGAGTAGTAATCTTTGCAAATCCACCAGATTCAGTATTTAAAACTTGTTGAACTGTTCCTTTACCAAATGTTTTTTTACCTACCAATTCTGCTCCATATTTTTCTGATAGAGATACCGCTAATATTTCTGATGCAGAAGCACTTACTTCGTTCGTTAATACTACCACTTTAATGCTCTTCTTGTCATCTGTTGTATCTAAACGATTTTCTGTTGAATTCATATCTCTTGTTTTATATAATATAGTATTTTTAGGCATAAACTTTTCTAGTATATCTGTGACAGTAGTTAAATATCCTCCAGAATTATTTCTAACATCTATTATTAATGAATTAATTTTTTGATTTTCTAATTCTTCTAATCCTTTAATAAATTGTTCGGTAGAATTAGCTGCAAAGATTGATAACTTTATATATCCTATCTTTTTATTGTCTTTAGTAAATACTTTTGTTTCTACTGATTTAATTGTAATATAATCGGATACTATTGTTTCTGTATATCTTTTTCCATCTCTTTCTAAAACTAACACTACTGATTTGCCTGCAGGTCTTTTTATCATTGATGCTACTACTTCTGCTGTTTTTCCTACTAATGTTTGCCCATCTACTTCAAGAATATAGTCGCCTTCTTTTATTGTTGACTTTGATGCAGGTGTATCTTTAAAAATACCCACTACCAATATTTTACCATCACCATCAGATAATATTTCTAATCCAACGCCTATGTATTTTCCATTAAGTCTATCGTTAAATGAAGATGCCTCTGAATCATCAAAATATGATGAATTTGGATCTCCTAGAACAGACATCATTCCATCTATAGCACCTTTAATAAGTTTATCCTTATCAACATCTTTATAATATTTACTTATAATATCTTTATAAACAGAATTTAATTCAGAAAAATCCGAATTTGCTTGTTCATTAACATTTGGTACTTCTTCTTTCACATCTAGCATAGTAAAAATAGCGGCTCCACCACTAATCATACCCACAACTGTAGATACTAATATTACAAACATTAATTCTATTAATCTATTTGTTCTATCTTTTGTTTTCATACAACACCCTCTTATCATATATAATAATATCATACATTTCGAAAATTATATAGTAGAAATTTAACCCTCAATTAGCCTTATTAAATTATTTATTTTGTTACTTATATTGTTTAAACTTTCTTTAGAATATTTTGTTTGGTTATAATTATATTCTCTATTAAAATCTTTATTATTTATGTTTTCTTCTTTTGCTTTTTCTAAATTATCTATTTTTATAGATAGATTATTATATTCTTGAACTAAAGATTTATATTCTTTTATTGAATATATAGTTACTTCTAATTCGTTTAGTTTTACAAATATATCTTTATAATCTGTTTTTATATCTTCTATAAATGGTAAAAATTTAGTTTTTGATTGGGAATCCCATATTGAATTGTTTAAAGAAGTAGAAATATCGTTATTTTCCACTAATTTATTTAGGTTCTGTATATCTTCTTTGCAAGATAATATATCACTTTGTAATATAGAAACATTTACATCTGCATATTTATCAATCATGTTATCCCCTTTCAAATATTAATTATTAAAAATACTTGATCCAGTTAAGTCTATTGATGATAGAGACAAATTACTTTTTATATTTTCCATAGTAGCTGCATCTATAGCTGCATAACCATCAGAACAATTAGCAATATATAAAACAGCATATTCAATTTCTTTATATGTAGTAATTAAACTATCTAATATCATATTTGCTTTTTTTTGATATGCTAAAGAAGCATCGCTACTCCATACATTATTATTTAATACACTTATCTTTGTTTTTAATTGTTCGGCAGTATTCTTTATACTACTTGCTGCACTATGCATTTGATCACAATACATTTTAACATCATTATATTTTATATTAGTATTATTCATAATTCACCTATAAAATCGATGCAAATTTCGAATCTAAGTTATCATACTTTTTAGAAACCGAAGATAAGTCGTTTCCAAAATTAATTAAATATTCTATATTAGTTTCTAATTGTTTAATATATTCAGTTTCTAACACATTTAATAACTTAACAGCATCTGCACCTTTCCAAGAATTTCTTATACCTTCAATGCTTGTTAATAAATTACCGTTTATTATTTTATTTTTTAGTTCTTCTCCCTCATCGATAATTTCAGTACCAAAATCATTAATTCTTTTTATATCAGCTTTAATTTCCATTTTTATCTCCTTTTTATCAAAAAAACTTAACATATAAGTTCTCTTGATAAAAACTCTATTAATATAGAGTTTTACTTATGCTTTATTAGAAAAATTATCAGTTCCAAGTACACTTGAATCTGCTGCTTGGAATTCCCTTACAACTGAATCTAAGTAGTTAGAACAATCTTTTATTGCATTAAACAAATCAGGAAATTTAGATTGTATAGCTACAAAAGCTTTTTTTACTTCTTCTGCTGCATTTCCTCCCCAAGTTTCATCATTTCCAACATTTTTAAATAAATTTTCGATTTCTGTAAATATTAATTGCATACTACTTGAACTGTTTTTTAGCTCTGCAGACATTTCCATCATTTTTTCATATGTTAACTTTGAAGAATCTCCTGTCATAATTTACCTCCTAACCTCTC
Organism: uncultured Muribaculaceae bacterium; assembly: GCA_964551265.1. Lineage (GTDB taxonomy): Bacteria > Bacillota_I > Bacilli_A > RF39 > UBA660 > JAAYGD01. The sequence continues at coordinate 3,493 of CAZKBC010000007.1, forward strand.
ATAGAATCTGAAGTGCTTACAATTCTTGAATAATTTTCATTTCTAGCTTTTTCATATCTTTGTCCGACTTCTTGTAAAAATATTGCTGAGTCGGCTAAAGTTTTTGCTTGTTTTTTCATCTCTTCGTTTTGTGTTTGAACTGCTGATGAATATTTGGCTGCATCTTGTCCTTCCCAATATCCATTTAGTTCTGAATTAATAGAACTTATTCTATCTAATATTCTATTAAATTCCATTGCTTTATCGGCAACTTGTTTTCCAACATCAATTGTTTTTCTTGTATCGATTGATAAATCACTCATTTATTTCCTCCATATCTTTTTCTAAGAACATATATTCTTAGTTAATAAACATATTATAACAAAAAAAGAAGCAAACGAGTTAATTATTTACTTCTTTTTACAAATACTATTTCATATTTTCTTTGATATATAATAAAGAACCTTCAAAATAAAATACATTTTTTCCATTTTTTATCTTTATTAATGTTGCTTCTTTAACTTTTAAATCTTCAGCTTTTTGAGCAAATTTATTAGTTTCTTCTGATACTATATATTTATTAAATGGATTACTCAAATCTACTGTATAGATTTTCTTGGTTGTATCTTTTGCTATTTCATTATAGTACTCCGCATGATTTCCTTTAAAGTCATAGAATATTACAAAATATTCTATATCTTTTTGTTTAAATACTTGATTTGCCAACAACTCTTTATATTGAATTACTGCTTCTTTGTTCTCTGGTTCTTTGTAATTTAATTTTCTCGATTTATTAAGAATTAAATCAGTTATATAATAAAACATTATAAAAATAGCAACAACTAACAATAATGTTAATATTGTTTTCTTTGTTGATTGTTCTATTTCAACTGATTCTCTTAATTCCTTTTTTCTTCTATCTTCTTCTTTTTTTATTTCTTTTTTCTTCTTCATATTAATCACCTACAAAGATTATACTATATTTTGCCTAAGAAATACACAAAAAACAACATTAAATGAGCTCCTAATATTGAGTAATCTAAAAGCGATTCTTTTTTGTGTTTAAATCTAAAGTTATATTCTTTTATCTTAAATGTATTATTGATTTTAGCTATTGAGTTTTTTACTCTTCTAAATGAATATATTATCGTTTTATAAAAATATGTTTCTCTTGAATTTCTATTCACTTGTATTTTTAAAGTGTTTAAATATTCTATATATATGATTTGAATAAAATGAATTACAATTAATAGAAAGGATAAGGTTCTACTATCATTAATATCTAGAAATCTTAATATATCATATATACCCTTATTAGTATCTGCAAGTCTAGTAGAATAAATATATACTGAGTAATAAATTGATAATGATAATAATTTTATTATAAAATTGATACTATTACTATTAGAAATTAAATTTATTATCAATATTATTATACATAATATAACTATTGGAATAGTCCTAATTACATATAATTTATAAGGGACCTTAGAAATAACTAAAAATATCATCGAAAATAAAAGCATTACTATAGAAAATAAATAATTATTTACTATTAAAAATAATATAAAAAATAAAAACAAGGATAATATTTTTATAATTGGGTTTAATCTATGAATATCAGAATCCGTATTGTAATAGCTGACTATTTCTTTATCTAACATTCCTATACACCGCCTTTATCAAATCTTTTACATCATCATATGTTCCAAGTTTTACATTCTTTTCTTTTTGTACCATATTTGTAAATTCAAGAATTTTAGGTAATTCAATTTCATGTTTTTTTAATAAGGTTATTTTTTTAAAGACCTCTTCTTTTTTTCCTTGGGTTAATATTTTCCCTTCTTCTAATATAATAATATGATCAACAATCATGTTTAAAAAGTTTATATCGTGACTTACTATTATAATAGTGACTTTATATTTTTTATTTATGTTTTTTAATAAATTAATTAAATTTAATTTGTTAACTCTATCGAGTCCAAGTCCTGGTTCATCTAATATAAGTAAACTAGGAGTCTTTACTAATTGAGTTGCAATCGCAATCAATCTTTTTTCTCCTGAACTTAAAGTATCAATCGATCTATTTAGATAAGTTTCATTTAGACCGACCATATTTAAAGATTTTATTATTTTATTTATGTCATTTAAGGAATATCTTATATCTTCAATTACTGCTTTTTCTAAAAATAGATCATCTGTAAATTGAGATACTAATCCTATTTTATTATTTAAAAAATCTCTATACTTTCTTGTTAATAAAATATTATCTACTAATATTGAACCTTTTGTTGGAATGTAAGCACCATTAATTAACTCTAAAAGAGTTGATTTTCCACTTCCTGATTTTCCGGTTATTCCATATATTAATCCACCATTTATTGTTAGGTTTATTTCCTTTAAAACTTCTTTTTCTTTGTCATATGAGTAGGATACATCTTTAATAATTACTTCCATATGTCATACACCAACTTTTCATCATCAAAATATATGTCTTCTAAAAGTCCATATAATTTTAATTTACTAGATAAATCGACAATAAAAGGTATTTCAACTCCCATTCTATTTAGTAAAGTATCATTTTCCATTACTTCTTTTGGTTTTCCATCAAACAATATCTTTCCTTTACTAATAACTATCAATCTATTTGATCCAAATGATTCTTCTAAATCATCTGTAAAATTTATTATTGTCATATTGTTATCTTTTTTATATCTTTTAATAACTTTTATAATCATTGCTTTATCTTTTGAACTTATCATAGATAAGGCATCATCTAATATTAATATTTTGGGATTATAAACCAAAATAGAAGCTAAGGCTACTCTTTGAAGCTCTCCTCCACTAAGTATTTTTGGATCTTTATCCATTAAATCTTCTAATTTAAGTAAATCAGTAATATCTTCTATTTTTTCTTCTATTTTAGTAACAGATAAGTTTAGTCTATTTAAAGATAGAAATATTTCATCTTTAACTGTATCCATAAGAAATGTTTCTTTAGGATTTTCAAATAATATTCCTATGTCTTTTTTTTTATTTTTTATATTAAAATAATTTATATCATTAACTTTTATTATACCCGCTAATATTTTTACAAGTGTTGTTTTTCCGCTTCCATTAGGTCCCGCAATAGTCACCCAAGAACCCTCTTCTATTGAAAGAGAAAGATTATCAAATATTTGTTTTTCCTTATATCTAAAATTGAGGTTATTTATAGAAATAATATTATTCATAACATATACCCCCATTGATAGTAATATATTATACCTAAAAAAAGATAAAAAAACTATCTTTTAGGCTAATAATTATCTTTTTTTATCTTGAATCTTATAAGTAGCTTTTAACGATAATTTTAAAGGCGCTAATTTTCCCATAATAACTAGTATTTTCATATATAGGGTCGGGATTATTATTAGCTTCTTTTTAAACATTTTGTTAATAGCGTAATCTGCAACATACTTACTACTAACTGATTTAATATCAAAGCTAGCGTTTGCAACTTTATTAAAGTTTGTTTTTACTGGTCCTGGACATAATACAGAAATTACCACTTTTGATTTTTCTCTTCTTAGTTCTTCATATATAGCGGTTGAAAGTCTTAGAACATATGCTTTTGTAGAATAATATGTAGACATTAAAGGACCAGGTAAAAATGCTGCAGATGAGGATACATTTAATATATAACCCTTATTTTTATTTCTAAAATCATTTAAGAATAATTTTGTTAATATGTGAACAGCATTTATATTTAAACCGATCATTTCTAATTCTCTATCTAAAGAAGTATCTTTAAATTCTCCATATAAACCAAAACCAGCATTATTAATTAATATTTCAATATTATCATTTTTGATTTTTTCATATAGTTTTATTACTTCTTTTGTATTAGATAAATCACATGATATTATTTCATACTTTGTTTTTAATTCTTTTTTTAATTCTTCAATATTATTATTATTTTTAGATACCAATATTAATTCATATCCTCTATTGGATAGATTGATTGCTATATCTTTACCTATTCCTGAAGATGCTCCAGTTACTACTGCTTTCATAATTATATACTCCTTGAAGAACTTGCAGACATTTGAGGCGTTTTTGGTAAATATTCATTCAAAAAATAATCAAAGGAAGCCTTTGCAACTGATTCTCCTATACCATGACCTTTACCAACAATTTCAATAAATTCAACATTATTTGAATTATATACATTAATTTTATTTCCATACATTATTATTTTTTCTTGTGTTGGAGTTACTGCATTAGCTTCTAATTTTGATAAAATAACATTTGAAATTCCCGCAACACTTTGTCCATTATCTTTTGCTTTTCCATCGCCAGATCCCCAAATAACTTTTATTGGTGAATCAGATTTTGAAAAAGAATCTTTAAGTTTATCGAAGTCATAGAAAGTATCACCACCAGATACATTTTGATTTTTTGAAGGAGATACAATAGTTGCGTATCCTATTAAATCGGGATTCTCAGCAATTAGTACAGCAGAAAATCTTCCTCCTATACTATGAGATATAGAACCAGTTCTATCCTTATTAATATTTGTTTCTTCTTGTACTTGTTTTATAATACTAGCTGCCACATTAACAGTTTCTTTCTTATAACTTTCTTTATTATAAAGTTGAATTGCTAATACAATAACTTTATTTTGAACCTCGATTGGTTGTTTTGTTATAATTCCGCAACCTAAGGAATCGTGTATTCTAGAAAAATCTCCTAGTTTAGAACCACTTTCTCCTCCACCGTTAAAGCTCAATAATAGAGATGTTTCACTTGTTATTTCTGTTTCTGGTAAGTGAAGAGTATAATAAACCCCATCTTTAGATCCCGAATAAAATATACTACCATCCTTGTTTATGGTCTTTATCAATCCCAAATTTGAAATTATTGTTGAAATAGGTATAGCTGTCGGTAAACTCATATCTAACTCTGATAATGTTTGAGTTTCAATTGGTTTTTCTATACCAGATATCAAATCATTTTCTAAAGTTTTTACTTCATTAATATATTCAGTAAACCAACGTATACCTTTTTCATATTTTCTTGATAAATTATCGTATAAATTATTCAATTTATTTGAATGTCTTATTATATTTATATTTGAAGATCTATTAATAGAGCTAGTTTTAAAATTATTATTTGCTCTTTCAAAAAATATCTTTTCATTATTAAATAAATTAATTTTTCTTTCTAATTGATCAACATTAATTATTTTTATATCTGACATATTATTACCTCATAGTTTAATTATAATATAAATTATATAAATAATCAAAAAATAAAAAACGACATAGTGTCGTTTTAAACTAATCTGATTATTGCCATTAAGGCGTTGTCGCCTCTTCTTTCTTCTGTTTTTAATATAGAAGTATATCCGCCTTTTCTTTCTTCATAACGTTTTGCAAGCTCAAATACTTTTTTTGTTGCTTCGTTATCATTTTTAAAGAAAGCTAATATTTTTCTTCTAGATACTAGGGTGTCTTTTTTAGCATAGGTAATCATTCTATCAAGAAATTTACGAACTTCTTTGGCTCTAGTTTCAGTTGTGATTATACTTTCATTCATTACTAAATCTATAGTTAAATTTGAAAGCATAGATTTTCTGTGTTTAGTTTTAACTCCTAATTTTCTATATGCCATAATTTTTCTCCTTAATCTTCATTCTTAAATGTAAGACCCATCTCTTTAACTTTTTCAATTACTTCTTTTAAAGATTTCTTACCAAGATTTCTAATTTTAGACATTTCATCTTCTGTTTTATTAACTAAATCTTGTACTGAATATATGTTTGATCTCTTTAAACAATTATATGCTCTAACAGATAATTCTAAGTCATCTATAGAAGCTTTTAGTAATTTTTGTTTTGGATCTTCATTTTTTTGTTTCATTAAACCTTTTACTGATTCAGTAAACTCTGGATTATCAATATAATCTAATTGAACCATTAGTATACTAGCAGCTTTACTTAAAGCTTCTTGAGGAGATAATGAACCATTAGTCCATATTTCCATAATTAACTTATCATAATTGTTGTTGTGTCCAACACGGGCTTTTTCAACATCATAATTAACTCTTTCAATAGGAGCATAAAGAGCATCTATTGCTATTACTCCAATCTCACTACTATCTAAAACTTTTTTCACTTCATCCGCTACTATATATCCTTTTCCTGTTCCAACAGTAACTTCCATATCTAGTTTTCCACCTTTTGCTAAGGTACAAATAACCAATTCTGGATTCTTTATTTCTATTGTTGGATCTTTTATTAAATATGATGCAGTTAAAGGACCTTCTCCTCTAGCACTTACTTTAATAGTAACTTGTTCTTCTGTATTCTTTTTTATTACTACTTTTTTTAAATTTAAAACTATAGTTGTAACATCTTCTATTACACCTTTCATAGTTTGAAATTCATGCATTACTCCATCAATCTTTACACTTGTAATTGCGTCTCCTGGTAAAGATGATAGTAATACTCTTCTAAGTGCATTTCCTAAAGTTCTTCCAAATCCTTGTTCTAGAGGTTCAAGTTCAAATTTTCCATAATTATTATTTGAAATAAACTCAGTCATTTTATATTCTGGTTTTTCAAATACTAAATGTGCATTATTATCTACACCATATTCTAATCTTGTATCAACTTCAAATGCTGTTTCTTCTACTTTTTCTTCTACTTTTTCTACTTTCTTAGCCATTATAATCACTCCTTTTCTTTTATCCACGAGGACGTTTTGGTGGTCTGCAACCGTTGTGAGGAACTGGTGTAACATCACTTAGTGCACTTATTTCTAATCCTCCGGCAATTAATGAACGTAATGCTGTATCTCTAGATGGAGCTACTCCATTTATGTTTACTTCAACTGTTCTCATTCCTAGTTCAAATGCTGCTTTTGCTGCACTTTCTGCTGCTAATCCAGCTGCATATGGAGTCTTCTTCTTAGAACCTTTATAGCCGATTGTTCCAGCAGAAGCCCAAGTTACTGCATTTCCTTCTTTATCTGTTATGGTTACAATGGTATTATTGTATGATACTCTTATGTTTGCAATACCTTCTGGTACATTTTTCTTAACTTTTCTTTTTCTTGCTTTATATGCCATACTCTAACCTCCTACCTATACTTTCTTCTTATTTGCAACAACTTTATTTTTATGGCCTTTTCTTGTTTTTGCATTTCTATTAGTTCTTTGGCCTCTTACAGGAAGTCCCTTACGATGTCTAACTCCTTGATAACTACCTATTTCCATTTTAGTTTTAATATTGATGCTTACTTCTCTACGAAGATCACCTTCGGTCATGTGCTTAGACATTTCATCACGAATTGCTACTATTTCTTCTTCAGTTAAATCTTTAGCTTTTTTATTAATATCAACTTTACAATTTGTTAATATTTCTCTTGATAAAGATCTACCAATTCCAAAAATATATGTAAGCGCAATCTCTGCTCTTTTTTCATTCGGTATATCTACACCTTTAATACGTACCATATTTCCTCCTATTAACCTTGTCTTTGTTTGTGTTTAGGATTATCACAAATAACCTTTATAACACCATTTCTTTTTACTATTTTACATTTGGGACACATCGGTTTTACAGATGGTCTAACTTTCATATTTCCTCCTATTAATTTCTAAATATTATACGACCATGAGTCAAATCAAATGGAGATAGTTCTAATTTTACGTTGTCTCCTCTTTGAATACGAATAAAATTCATTCGCATTTTACCACCTATATAGGCAGTAACTATATGACCATTTTCAAGTTCAACTTTAAATTGACCTGATGGTAATAATTCTAATACTTTCCCATTCATTTCTATTGAATCTTTATTCGACAAATTCTCACCTCTTCGTTAATATATTATAACCGTCTTCGGTTACCAGTACTGTATGTTCGAAATGCGCTGATGGACTACCATCTTGTGTTTTAATAGTCCAATCATCTTCCTCCATGTAAATCTCTTCACCTTGAAGGTTTAACATAGGTTCTATTGCTATTATCATTCCTGGTTTTAGCAAAGGACCAATTCCCTTTTCTCCATAATTTGGAACATTAGGATCTTCATGTATTTTTATTCCAACACCATGACCCACAAACTCTCTTACAATTCCTAAATTATGTTCTTTTGCGTATTCTTCTATTGCATTACTTATATCACCAATTCTGTTATTAGGCTTTACTCTTTCTATACCTTCGTATAGACTTTTTTCTGTATGTTTTATTAGATATTTTTTTTCTTCATCTATTTTACCAACAGGATATGTTTTAGCCATATCGCCATAATAACCTTTATATGAGACAGATAAATCTAATGATATTATGTCTCCTTCTTGTAAGATATAATCATCAGGTATTCCGTGTACTACTGTATCATTTACTGATGCACATATTGTACTTGGATATCCCTCGTAATTTTTTAAAGCAGGTATACAACCTATTTTGTTTATATATTCTTCTGCTAAAGTATCTAACTTTTTCGTAGTAATACCTGGTTTAATAAATTCCTCTAAATACTCTAAAGTCTCTCTTGTCTTTTGACACGCTATAGAGATAAACTCAATTTCTCTTTTAGACTTTATTATAATCATTTTAACTCACTTAGAATTGCTTCAATTAATACGAATGTTTCTTCTTTATTAGGTTGACATTTAACGTTTCTAAGTAGATTTCTATTCTTATAATAATCTATTAATGGTTGAGTCTTTTCTAAATAAGTATCAAATCTTTTATTAAATGTTTCTTCATTATCATCTTGTCTTTTTGTTAATTCTGAATTACATTTATTACAATGATTTTCCACTTTAAATGTATCTCTATATATATTATATATTTCACCACAATTAGAACAAGTTAATCTTCCTAATGTTCTTTTCATTGCTACTTCTTTATCTATATCTAAATATATAACTACATCAACTTTTTGATTATATTTATTTAATATCTTATCTAATTCTTCAGCTTGACTTAATGTTCTAGGAAACCCATCAAATATATGCCCTTTATCAGATTTAAGATTTATAATCTTATCTTCTAATAATTTAAATACTATTTCATCGGTAATTAATTCACCTCTTGATAACTTATCAGATAAATCTTTATCGTGACTTGCTACTTCTCTAAGTAAATCTCCTGTTGATATATGAGATAATCCATATCTTTCTTTTAGTAAAGCTGAGTGTGTTCCCTTGCCTGCTGCAGGGGGAGCAATCAATATTATATTCATATTTTCTTACCACTCCTTTTATAACTTCTTTCAACTAATGAATTTTCTATTTGAGTATATAACTCTAAAGCAACACCAACTACTATTAATAATCCTGTTCCACCTACTGTTACACTAGCAGGAAGTTTTGAAAGATTAGTAAATATTATTGGTAAACCCGCTATAACTACTAAGAATAATGCACCAATTACTGTTATTCTAATAAGTACATACTTAATATATTTAGTAGTATCATTACCCGGTTTAGTTCCCGGAATATATCCTCCTCTTTTACTTAAATCAGAAGATAATTCTTTTGGATTTAAATTCATTAATATATATACGAATGTGAATAATAAGATCATTAATAAATAAAATGCTAATCCTATAGGTGTATTGTAATTTAAATAATTATCTACAAACGCTGTTAAACCCTTGTTATTTGCAAATTGAGCAAGAGCTGTAGGTAAAGATATAAACATAGACGCGAATATTACTGGCATAACTCCAGCAGAGTTAATCTTAATTGGCATATATGTTTGTTGTCCACCATATGAACTTGTTGTTCTATTTGCATATTGAACAGGTATTCGTCTTTCCGCCTGTTGCATATATATTATTGTTATAATGATTGCTAAATATATTAATATGAACACTATAAAAGAAATTATTCCTAATATAGTTTGTGTTCCGCTTCCTAATTTAACTAATTCACTAAATGCTGTTCCTATCATATTTGGTAAAGATGATATAATACCAGCCATTATTATTAATGAAACTCCATTACCAATACCTTTTTGAGTTATTTGATCACTTAACCATAAAACAAATGCTGTTCCAGCAGTAAGTATTACAGTTATTCTTAAATAATCTATAGGAGTACCATTTTGGCCAAAAAAAGTAAATGAGAATATATATCCTTGGAAAAAGGCTAAACCTATTCCTATATATCTATTTATTTGATTTATCTTTCTTCTTCCAGTTGCTCCTTGACTTTTTAACTCAGAAAAATATGGAATAATATCCATTTGTAATATTTGAGTTATGATCGATGCACTAATATAAGGAGATATACCAAGAGCTAAAATAGAAAATCTTTCTATTGCTCCTCCTCCCATTGCATTCATCAATTCCAAGAAACCTAAATCTCTAACTATCGATTGAGTTCCTGGAACTGGTATAACCGTTCCTAACTTAAATACTAATAAAATTCCTAAAGTAAATAAAATTTTATTACGCAAATCTTTATTTTGAGGAGCGAAAATTTGCTTAATTATTTTGAACAAATTAGATCACCTCTACTTTTCCACCTTTTGCTTCAATCTTCTCTTTTGCTGATTTAGTAAAACTATTTGCTTTTACTAATAATTTTTTATTTAGTGTTCCATTACCTAATATTTTAACACCATCTAATTGATTTTTTAGTAAGCCTATATCTTTTAATAATTCAGGTGTTACTTCTACACCATCTTCAAAAATATTTAAAGCTTCAACATTTAATACTGCATAATCTGTTTTGAATTCATAATTACTGAATCCTATCTTTGGAAGTCTCTTGAATAATGGTAATTGTCCACCTTCAAACCCAGGTTTTCTACTATATCCACTTCTAGATTTTTGTCCTTTGTGACCTCTACCACTAGTTTTTCCATTTCCACTACCAGTTCCTCTACCTACTCTGTTTCTTTTTTTAATAGCTCCTTCAGTATAACTCATATTATTTAACTTCATTATCTATACATCTCCTCTACTGTTTTTCCTCTTAATTTTGCAACGTTTTCAATAGATTTTTGCATAGTTAAAGCTAACATAGTTGCTCTAGCTGTATTAATCTTTGTACTAGCACCTAATGACTTAGATACTACATCTTTAACTCCGGCTAATTCTAGTACGGCTCTAACTGGTCCACCAGCAATAATTCCAGTACCACTTTTAGCAGGTTTAATTAATACTTTTGTAGCTCCAACAGCTCCAATTGCTTCATGAGAAATCGTTCTTTCATCTACTAAAGGTATTCTCTTAACGTTCTTAGTAGCGGCTTGAGTAGCTTTTTTTATTGCATCTTGAACTTCATTAGCTTTACCAGATCCTAAACCAACTCTTCCTTTTCTATCTCCTACAACAACTGTTGCAGCAAATCTAAAATGACGTCCAGCTTTTGTTACTTTTGTAACACGATTAACTGATACAACTAATTCTTCAAATTCTTTATTTTGTGGTTCTCTTGTTCTTTTATTATCCATAGTACCTCCTTAGAATTCCAATCCGTTTTCGCGAGCAGATTCTGCTAGCGCTTTTACTACTCCATGATATAGGTATCCGCCTCTATCAAAAACAACTTTAGTTATTTTTGCTTTTTTTGCTTTTAATGCAATAGCTTCACCAACGATTTTTGCAGTTTCAACATTGTTTTTTTCTTTTGTATTTAAATCTTTGTCTAATGATGATGCATTAAGTAAAGTAATACCTTTAACATCATCAATTATTTGAACATATATTTGTTTATTAGATTTAAAAACACATAATCTTGGTACTTCATTTGTACCTGATATGTTTTTTCTTAAACGTACATGTCTTGCTTTTCTAGCATCATTACGAGATATTTTCTTTATCATAAATAACTCTCCTTTATAAATTATTTAGAGGCTTTCTTTCCCTCTTTAATTTTAATATGTTCTCCAACATATCTAATACCTTTACCTTTATATGGTTCTGGTTCTTTTGTCTTTCTTACAACTGCTGTAAATTCTCCAACTAATTCTTTATCAATACCTTTTATTGTTAATTCGGTATTGCTTGGCGATTCAACAGTTATTCCTTTTGGAACATTTAGTTTAACTAAATGTGAAAAACCAGCGCTTATACTAATTATATGTCCTTGAACTTGAAAACGATATCCAACTCCATGGATTTCTAATTTTTTAACAAATCCTTCGGTTACTCCTTCAAACATATTTGAAATATGCGAATTAATTGTACCTTGATTTATTCCAGCGTATTTGTCTTTCACATCTTTTAATTCTACTGTTAAATCCTTATCATTAATCTTAACAATTACATTTTTAGGTATAATTCTTGATAATTCACCTTTAGGTCCTTTAACAGTTACTACATCATTTAATATCTCAACATGGACATTATCTGGTATTGTTAATTTTCTATCTCCTATACGACTCATAATTTACCTCCTATGTAATTATTACCAAACGTAAGCTAATACTTCTCCACCAAGATTATTTCTTTTTGCTTCTTTATTTGTCATTAATCCTTTTGGTGTTGAAAGAATTGCTATTCCAAAACCGTTTAATACAGTTGGAACTTCTTCTAGTTTGGCATATACTCTCATACCTGGTTTAGATATTCTCTTTAATCCAGTTATTACTCTTTCTTTTTTTGGTCCATACTTAAGATTAACCAATATTGATTGACCTTCTTCTTTTTCTACTAATTTATAGCCTTCAATAAATCCTTCATCTAGTAAAATACGAGCTATTTCTAACTTAATTTTAGATGTAGGTATTTCAACTTCTTTATATTTCATTTGATTTGCATTACGTATTCTAGTAAGCATATCAGCTATTGGATCAGTTACTATCATCTTAATCCTCCTCTTTAATTACCAACTTGATTTTTTTACGCCTGGTATTTGGCCTTTAGATGCTAACTCTCTAAAACAAATACGGCATACACCAAACTTGCTCAATATAGCATGTGGTCTTCCACATATTGAACAACGAGTATACTCGCGTACTTTAAACTTTTGTGGTTTTTTATTTTTTAATATTAAACTTTTCTTTGCCATAGTTCCTCCCTATTTTCTAAATGGGAATCCAAGCCCATCCAATAAATCAAGCGCTTCTTTATTCGTTTTAGCTGTAGTAACAACTATTACGTCCATTCCACGAACTTTCATAACATTGTCATACACTATTTCTGAAAATATTAATTGTTCTTTTAATCCTAATGTATAATTTCCTCTACCATCAAATGATTTTGGAGAAAGACCTCTAAAATCTCTTACTCTTGGTAGCGCTATTCTAACTAGTTTTTCTAAGAACACATACATACTTTCACCACGAAGTGTAACTTTGCATCCTATTTCTTGACCTTCTCTAACAGCAAATCCGGCTATAGATTTTTTTGCTTTAGTTACAACTGGTTTAGCACCAGTTATTTGATGTAAATCATTAACTGCAGCTTCTAATAGCTTACTATTTGTTTTAGAATCTCCAACTCCCATATTAATAACTACTTTTTCTAACTTTGGAACTTCCATAATAGATTTATAGTTATGTTTTTTCATTAAACTTGGAACTATTTCTTTTAAATACTTTTCTTTTAGGTGGTTCATTATACCCTCCTTCTACTTGTCATTCTTCTTGTTAGTCTTTTTACTAACTTTTGATTCTTCTTTAACCACTTTTTTTGTTTCTGCTTTTACAGTTTTCTTTTCTTCTTTTTTTGGTTCAGCTTTTACTGCTTTTTTGATTTCTTTTACCGCTTCTTTTTTAACAGTTTTATCTTTTTTAACTTTTGATTCGGATTTTTTTCTAGTACCTTTTCCTGTTTTAGAATCAACTAGCATAACATTTGATATATGAATTGGTGCTTCAAATTCAATTATTCCACCAGTTTGATCTTTGCCATCTGCTTTTTTATGTTTTTTAACTAAATTAACACCTTCAACAATTACTTTATTCTCTTTAGAAAATATTCTATTTAGTTTTCCTATTTTGCCTTTATGAGCACCAGCTATTACTATTAATTTATCTCCAACTTTTAATTTCATAAATCCTCCTTATAACACTTCACTTGCTAGTGAAATAATCTTCATATAATCTTTATCACGAAGTTCACGAGCAACAGGTCCTAGCACACGTGTTCCAACAGGAGTTTTATCATCTTTTATTAATACACATGCATTATCATCAAATCTAATATAAGAACCATCTTCTCTTTTAACACTAGATCTAGTTCTAACTATTACTGCTTTTACGACTTTTTTAGCTTTTACTGTTCCATTAGGAGTAGCTTTTTTTACTGTTCCTACTACTACGTCCCCAATTCCACCAGCTTTTACTCTGCTTCCGCCAAGTACTCTAATTACCATTAATTCACGAGCCCCTGAATTATCAGCGACTTTTAATTTTGTTTGTTGTTGAATCATATTTTATTCCTCCTTTAATTTATAGGCTATAAAATTACTGCTTCTTTTACTATTTCAACTAGAGTAAATCTCTTTGTTTTAGATATTGGTCTTGTTTCAACAATACGTACAACATCTCCAACCTTAGCTTTATTACTTTCATCGTGAGCAGCATATTTTTTTGAACTCTTTACACGTTTACCGTATAATGGATGTCTTGTATAACTTTCAACCAATACTGTTATAGTTTTATTAGTTTTAGTACTTACAACAACGCCAACTAATTCGTGTTTAACTTTTTCCACATGGCCTCCTATTTGCTTCCTAATTCACGTTCGCGAAGTATTGTCTTCATCCTAGCAACTTCTTTTCTCAATACTTTTATTCTTGAAGGTTTTTCAAGATTACCAGTTGCTTGTTCGAAACGTAAATTAAATAATTCTTCTTTGTTTGAATCGATTTTTTTAATTATTTCTTCAGTGGTCATTTTCATTATTTCATTACTTTTCATCAGTATCACCACTTTCCTTTTTCACAAACTTACTTCTAACAGGAAGTTTATGACTTGCAAGACGCAATGCTTCTTTTGCAATTTCTTCTGTTACTTCGGAAACCTCAAACATGATTTTTCCTTTTTTAACAACTGCAACCCAAGCTTCAGGAGATCCTTTACCTTTTCCTTGACGAGTTTCTAGTGGCTTCTTTGTTAATGAAAGATGTGGGAATATATTTGCA
>CAZKBC010000008.1:0-8117 GCA_964551265.1 uncultured Muribaculaceae bacterium
CCTGTTCCCATTCCGAACACAGAAGTTAAGCACTTCAACGCCGACAATAGCAGTGATGCGAAGATAGGAAGTTGCTAGTCTTTTTTTTTATTAATTAAAAAGTTAGAATGAACTCTAACTCTTTTTTTTGTCAAAAATTGATTTTAAAAATATAAGATGTATAATACTTCATTAGGTGATTTTTTATGTATGAAGTAGGTTTTGAACCAATTCATGTTACAGATAGTAGAGTTCCTTTAATATTAAGTAGATTTATTGATGCGGATTCTTATTCTCAACCCCATAATAGTAATAGATTTTGTGTAGCGGATGGAGTTACTAGAGATCTAAGAAATGGAGAGGTATTTAAATATCCTTCCTCTTTTATTGATAAGGTTAAAACCGTAATATATCGTCCTCAAGTATCTAAGCTTAAAGAATTATCTGATTTAGTTACCAGTTCTTTTACATCTTCAAATAAAACCGAATTAAAAGAAGTGTTATCTCAAATAAATTCGGAAATAAAAGAATTTAATAATAAAAATTTAAAATTTGGTGTAGATTTACTTGGCAAAAGTCTATTTGGGGTTGTTGCTGCAGGTGGCATAATAGAAGAAGAAAAACTAAAATGTTTTAATATTGCAGATTCAAATATTATATTGTTAGATAATTTATTTGATGAAATAGTAAAAACTAAAGATGATTATACTAATGGAGAAATTGATAGAAATACATCTATGAAGAATATGTATCCAAATTTAGATTGGAACGACAACGAATATAGAAAAACCTTTAGGAGTTTATATATTAATACAGATTTAAAACAATCTTTTGGTACATTAAACGGTAATAAAGAGGCATTAGATCATATTAATTATTATGATTTCAATATTAGGTATGCAAAATATATCTTGGCGTATACTGATGGTTTTAAAGAAATTATTGAAGATGAAAAGAACAGAAAAGATTTTTTCACAGGGGAAGCATTAAAACTAGAAAAAGAAGGAACCTTAATAGGATATAAAAAGATTATGTAATAATCTTTTTTTATTTGTGATAAAATAATATAGGAGATGATTATGAAAAACAAAATAAAAAAAATAGTTATTCTTATATTAATTTGTATTTTAATCGCGTTTATATTGTTTTTATCTTATCTATATTTTTTTAATAAAAAGAATTATAATACTAAAAATAATGAAGCTATTGAAAAAGCTAATACTTCTTTAAAAAAAGAAATACCAGTTAAGGTTATTGATACTAAATGTTTATCTACTATTTTAGTTGATGAAGAATTAGATAAAAAAGTAGATGAATTAAAAACATATATAACAAGTACTTATCCAAATACTAGTATAATGTATTATGATATTAATTCCAAGTTTACATTTAAGTATAATGAAGAAGAAGTATATTATGGCGCTAGTTTGATTAAGGTTATAGAAGCTTTATATATATATGAAAAAGCTGCTGTTGATCCTTCAATACTTGAAGAAGAAATTACCTATTTAAGCAACTATAAAGTTCCTCATAGTTTGGAATTAGAAAAATATACTATTGGAGATAAAATTAAAATAAGGGATTTAGTTAAATACTTAATAACTGTAAGCGATAATTCTGCTCATTTTATGCTTGTAGATTATATAGGATTTGACAATTTAAAAGAGTTTGGAAATACTGTTGGTAATAAATATACATTAATTGGTGGAGATAAATATGGAAATATTGATTTAAATGGTGCATTCAGTTATCTTATTAGATTAAATGAATTTTTTAATAACAACGATGAATTAGGAAATGAGTTAAAGAGCTTTTATGATAATAATTACTTTAATTCATTAGAATTAGAAGGTACTAATTTCTTACATAAATATGGTAATTATGATATATTTTTTCATGATATTGGAATTTTAGACTCTAAAGATCCATATATGGTAGTTGTATTAACTAAGTATGGAAAAAATAATAAAGAGAAAGTAATTAATGATATATCAAAACAAATATATGATCTTCATACTTATTATATAAATAAGAAGATAGAAATATGCAATAAGTAATATAAATGATTGAGAAAGAGATATTTTTTGCTATAATAATATTAGGTGATAAAAATGGAATACAAAATAACATCAAAAAGTGAAAAAGATACAATGGAGTTAGCGGAAAATCTTGAATCTGAGAAATTTCCAAATATGGTTATTTGCTTAGAAGGAGATTTAGGAAGCGGTAAGACAGTTTTTACTAAAGGTTTTGCTCTAGCGCTTGGTATTGATGAAATGATTACTTCTCCTACTTTTACTTTAATAAAAGAATATGTTAATGGTGAAATGCCATTATATCATATGGATTTTTATAGATTAGATAAATCTCCTGAAGAGATAGGACTAGAAGAATATTATAATAAAAATGGTATTGTAATAATTGAATGGGCTGATATAGTAAAAGATTATTTACCAGAAGAAAGATTAGATATAAGAATTGTATTATTAGATGAAGATGTTAGAGTCTTTGTTATAACACCTCATGGTCAAAAATATATTGATTTGTGTGAGGCTGTATTATGAAAACTTTATTTATAGATACTTCTTCAAGTTATTTAGAAATATCTATAATATTAGATGGAAAAGTATATGAAAAGAAAATTGAGTCTTTAAATGAACACTCTAAGTACGCTATAGGTCTAATTGAAGACCTTTTTAAAGAGAATAATGTTAAACCAAGGGAAATAGATTCTATAATGGTAATCAATGGTCCAGGGTCATTTACAGGGCTTAGAATAGGTGCCACTATTGCCAAGGTATATGCTTGGTCTTTTAATCTTAAATTAATACCTATTTCAACACTTAAAGCATATGCTTTATCGTATTCTAATTATGATTATTATGTATCTGTAATAGATGCTAGAAGGGATTATGTGTATGCAGGTATATATGATTCAAATTATAACAATATTATTGAAGAACAATATATTAGTATTGAAGAATTAAATATTAAATTAAATGAATTTAATAATTATATAGTAATAGGAAACATAGATATTAAAGATAATAAATCAAATATTCCTAATTTAAATATTAGTAAAATATATAATTACTATAAAGATAATAATGGAGTAAATCCTCATAGTTTAGTACCTTATTATTTAAAGAAAGTAGAAGCCGAAGAAAAAATGGAGAGTAAAATATGATAAAAGAATATACATCAAATGATTTTAATGAAATAAATGTACTTGGTAGAGATTTAGATATCAATTTTATCTATAAAGAAACTAAAGAAAGAAAATGTTATCTTTATGAAGAAAATAATGATATATTAGGATTTATATCAATAGATTTATTAGGTAATAGAAGTGAAATAATTGACTTTATAGTGCATATTAATCATAGAAAAAAAGGAATTGGATCTTTATTATTAGATAAAGCAATTGAAATATCTAAAGATAACTATTGTAAAAGTATATCTTTAGAAGTAAAAAGCACTAATAAGAACGCTGTTAATTTTTATTTAAAACATGATTTTAAAATAGTATCAACTAGAAAAAGATATTATGAAAATAATTCTATAGATGCTCATTTAATGTATAGAGAGTTGTGATAATATGAAAGACATATATATTTTAGCAATTGAAACTTCATGTGATGAGACTAGTGCTAGTATAATAAAGAATGGTAATATTGAAATAGGAACAGTAGTATTATCTCAAATGGATACTCATAAAATATATGGGGGAGTCGTACCTGAAATAGCTAGTAGAATGCACATAGAAAATATTACTTTAGTTTTACAAGAATTATTAGATAAAACAAATATTAAAATAGAAGATATAGACGCTATTGGAGTAACAAATGGTCCCGGTTTAATAGGATCTCTTTTAATTGGTCTTCAAACAGCTAAGACACTATCTTCCATATACAATAAACCATTAATACCTATTAATCATATTCAAGGACATATTTATGCTAATAGATTAGTAGGTGAATTTAAATTCCCACTTATAGCTTTAATAATAAGTGGGGGACATACCGATATAATATATATGGATAAAGATTATAGTTTTAAAAAAATAGGTAATACTAGAGATGATGCAGTTGGAGAAACATATGATAAAGTTGCTAGAATAATGAATATTCCATATCCTGGAGGTCCTTTAGTAGATAAATATGCTACTTTAGGGAACCCAACTTACTCTCTTCCAATACCTCTAAATGATGAATCATATGACTTTAGTTTTAGTGGTTTAAAAACAGCAGTAAGAAATTTATATAACAATACACCTAATATTAACATTAATGATTTATGTTCTAGTTTTCAAGATGTTGTTGTAAAAATAATTACAAAAAAAACAATGAGAGCAGTAAAAGAATATAATGTTAATCAATTATTAATAGCGGGTGGAGTAGCGGCTAATTCTGGGATTAGAAATAAATTCAAAGAATTATGTTTAAATAATAATATTGAACTACTTATTCCGCCAATTAAATATTGCACAGATAATGCTGCAATGATAGGATGTGCGGCCTATTATGCATTAAAAAATGACATAACGTCAGAATCTAATATAACGGCATATTCTACAACAGACATTAAATAATATGATATAATCTATAATAGAAAAGAGGTTTTATGAAAAAGATTTTATTTAGAATATTACTTACATTTATTGTGGGATTTACTTATTTTTATATTGTATTACCCCCTATAAATTTCCAAAATTATGATTTCTTGTTCTTCTTATTAATATTACTACTTACATATTTAGGATCAGGAGTTGTAAACATATTAGAAATAAAGAGAATGATTGAAAGAAGAAGTAGACCAAATTTAAAATTTACTGGTCTTATTTCTATGTCTATAATATTAATAATATTGTTACCTATAATAATAAATTTTATATTATCACCTTTATTTTTTGCTAAAAGTTATTCAAGAAGAATAACTGTAGATGAAACAGCAGAATTTACTGAAGATGTAGAATTAGTTGATTTTAATTCTTTTCCTTTAATAGATAAAAATTCGAGCATTAAATTAGGTGATAGAGTTATGGGCCAAATGTCAGAATTAGTATCTCAATTTGATGTATCTAATATTTATACTCAAATTAATTTTAAAAATGAAATTACAAGAGTAACGCCTCTAGAATATAGTGGTTTCTTTAAATACTTAACAAATAAAAAAGATGGAGTTAAAGGATATATTAAAGTTAATTCCGTTAATGGAAATGCAGAATTAATTAAGTTAGAAGAAGGAATGAAATATGTTCCATCAGCATATTTTTCTAAAGATTTACATAGAAAATTAAGATTTTCTTATCCTACATTTATCTTTGAAAAAGAAGCATTTGAAATAGATGATGAAGGTATTCCATATTGGATAGTAGGAACATCAAAATACATTGGTGTTGGACTTAAAAAAGAAGTATCTGGGATAGTAATATTAAATGCTATAACTGGAGAATCTAAATTTTATAATACAAAAGAAGTTCCTACTTGGGTTGATCATGTTTATACTCCGGATTTAATTCTTGAACAAGTAGATCAATGGGGTAAATATAGAAATGGATTCTTTAATTCAATAATTGGACAAAAGAATGTAATAACAACTACATCTGGATACAATTATTTGGTAATGAACAATGATGTTTATCTATATACAGGTATAACTTCAGTTTTGGCTGACGAATCTAATATTGGATTTATTCTTGTAAATCTTAGAACAAAAGAGACTAAATATTATGCTGTTCCTGGAGCCGAAGAATATTCTGCGATGGCTTCAGCTGAAGGACAAGTACAACAAATGAAATATAACGCGACATTCCCTTTATTAATAAATTTAAATAATAAACCAACATATTTAATATCATTAAAAGATAATGCTGGATTAGTTAAAATGTATGCCTTTGTTGATTTAGTTGATTATCAAAGAGTAGTAGTAACAGATGCATCATTAGGAATTCAAAAGGCAGCTGAAAACTATTTAGATGGTAATGTAAGCGTCGATAAAGATAAGTTAATAATGAAGAATATTACAGTATCTTCTATAAATATGGTGGTATTAGATGGAAATAGTTTCTATTATATACTTGATTCAAATAATAGTAAGTATAGAGTAAACATAAAAGTAAGCAAAGAAAAGATTCCATTTATAAAACAAGGAGATAACTTAACAATAGGATATCAAATAGAATCAGAAATAATTGAAATTAAGAGTATAAAATGAGTTGCTAATTAACTCATTTTTCTATATAATCATATAATAAGGAGGCAAATGAAAAAAATAAAAGAATCTCAGCTTGAAAAAAACATAAGAAGCTATTATATGTTTTAACAGTTTTTATGGTTATAATGCTTCTAATAGATCTAGCAATCGATTTTAAAATCTTTAAAGTTAGTGAAACGATATCTAATGTAGTAAACGTACTATATTGGATTCCAATTCTATCGACTATTTTTATTTGGTTTAAAATAGATTACGAATCAAAAAATAAAAATATATTTAAAAAAATAAAAAGGAGAATAAATGGAAAATAATATCGAAATTTCAAAAGGAAAAACGCTTTTTAAAGCGGTTAGTTATGTGATTGTTTTAGCCGCACTACAATTGCTTCTTAGTTTTTTCCTTCCATCTTTATCAACGGCACTCAAGATTGATAATAAATACTTAATAGGACTAGTCATATTTTTTTCCTCTTTAGGAACTATTTTAGCTGCTATTTATGTAATAAAAATGATTAAGAAAGAAAATAATATAGCTTTTAAAAGTAGACTTTCATTAAAAAATATTAATTATAAATTTTTATTGGGTTCATCTTTGCTTACAATTAGTTTAACCGTAATTTTAGATTTTGTAATGATTGGGTTATTGAAAATGGAACCACAAAAAGCTGAACCAATAACAGCATCTATTTATGGAGTATTAATGGTTATAGCAATTATAATTATTGCTCCAATATTTGAAGAAATAATATTTAGATTTGGAGTTTTAGAAAAACTCGAGACTAAATTTAATAAAATTTCAGCATTAATAATAACTTCATTAGTTTTTACAGTTGTTCATTTTTATGGATTAACTGGTTTTTTACAAGTATTTATATTAGCTATGGTTATGGGATATTTTTATTCACATACTAAAAATTTGGTATATGTTATATTTATCCACTTTGTTAATAATTTGTTTTCAACAATACAAAATATTTCGGTAACTAATAATCCAAATTCATTTTTAGCGGGTTTTCCGCATTTTGGAATAGAATTATTAATAGTATTTATTACTTTACTACTAGGTTGTTTTTTAATATATAGAGAAAAAGACAAAGTAAAGTTTATTAAACAATAAATATGATATAAATAATAAAATGAGTTCTTAAAGCACTCATTTTTTTTATATTATTTGGTATAATAAAGGATGTAAAACATTTATTAATAATATTAATACAAGGAGGATCTATGGATTTAACAGGATTGAACGATAAACAAAAAGAAGCGGTAACACATATAGATGGACCTCTTTTAATATTGGCCGGACCTGGTTCTGGAAAGACTAGAGTTTTAACTAGTAAGATAGCGTACTTACTTCAAAATAAATATGCCTTACCAATACAAGTACTAGCAATTACTTTTACTAATAAGGCGGCTAAAGAAATGAAAGATAGATTGTTTAAATTAATTGGAAAAGATGTATACGATGTACAACTTTCTACTTTCCATTCATTTGGTTTAAGAATACTTAGAGAAAATTATAAAGAATTTGGACTTAATAAAACCTTCTCTATAATTGATGAGAACGATACAGTTTCGTTAATAAAAAAAATACTAAAAGAAATGAATATAGATGAAAAAATGGTAAACCCCAAATACATAAGAAATAAAATTGGTTCAAATAAAAACAACTTAATAGATGTTTCTGATTATGGTAAATACGCTAAAGGTAATATAGAAGAAATTGTATTCAACGTATATAAGAAGTATCAAGAAACTTTATTAAATAATTCATCAGTAGATTTTGATGACTTATTGTTTTTGCCAGTACAACTATTTAGAAAAGACAAAAAAATATTAGATCAATATGTTGAACTATTTAGATATATTTATATAGATGAATATCAAGATACTAATGAAGCTCAATATATACTAGCAAAGATG
>CAZKBC010000008.1:8127-17513 GCA_964551265.1 uncultured Muribaculaceae bacterium
AGATGATTTCATCTAAATATCAAAATATAACTGTAGTAGGAGATGAATCTCAAAATGTATATTCTTGGAGAGGTGCTAATTATAAAAACATATTAAATTTTGAAAAAGATTATAAAAATGTAAAAACTATACTTTTAGAACAAAATTATAGATCAACTCAAACTATATTAAATGCCGCCAATGATGTTATTAAAAATAATAAAGAAAGAAAAGACAAAAAATTATGGACAGAAAATAAAGAAGGAAATAAGATTAAATATATTAGAGCAAACGATGAGAAAGATGAATGTAATATAATAATCAGAGAAATAAAAAGATTAAATAGTGATATAGAACTTAGAAATATGGTTGTTTTATATAGAACAAATGCTCAATCACAAAAGATAGAAAGTATTTTTTTAGAGAATAATATTCCATATAAGATTGTGGGTTCTTTTACTTATTATAATAGAAAAGAAATAAAAGATTTATTATCATATTTAAAATTAATAAATAATTTAAAAGATAATGTTAGCTTTGTTAGATGTGTTAATAGTCCAAGAAGAGGCATTGGGAAAAAAACAATTGATGATTTAGAGGAAAAAGCATATATTGAAAATAAAAGTTTATTTGAAGCTATAGAGTCTGGCAAAGAAAAAGAGTTTAAAGATTTAATAATAGATATTATTAATAAAAAAGAAGAGTTATCTTTAACTGACTTAGTAGATTTAGTATTAACTAAATCTGGATTGATAGATGAATATAAAAAAGAAGATACTATTGAATCTGCTTCAAAGATAGAGAACTTAAAAGAATTTAAATCTATTACTAAAGAATTTGAAGAAAAAACAGGTAATATATCTTTAGAAGATTTTCTTATGGAGATTTCATTATTAACTGATTTAAACGATAATAAGGAAGATATTAATGGAGTATCTTTAATGACATTACACTCTGCAAAAGGACTAGAATTTGATGTTGTATTTATAATAGGACTTGAAGAAGGGATATTCCCTCATGTTAATTCTTTTGATGAAGTAGAAGGTCTTGAAGAAGAAAGAAGACTATTCTATGTTGCTATAACTAGATCTAAAGAGCATTTATATTTAATTAATGCTAGAAGAAGATTAATATTTGGAGAAATATCTTCAAATCCACCTAGTAGATTTATAAAAGAAATTAATAAAAATTATATTGAAACAGAAGAAACTATAGAAGAAAATATTGATAAGTTTCAAGATTCATTCTATGAAGAAGATGTATATTATGAAGTTGGAGATCATGTATTTCACGAAACATTTAAAGAGGGTATAGTAATATCAACAGAAGATAGAATTGTTACTATTGCGTTTTCAAGAAAGTATGGTATAAAGAAATTAATGAAGAATCATAAAGCATTAAGAAAGGTATGGTGATTATGAATATAAAATTAAGAATTGAAGAATTAGTTAATAAAATAAATAATTGGAATTATGAATATTATATATTAGATAATCCTACTGTATCCGATCAAGAATATGATAGTGCTTTTAAAGAATTAGAGAAATTAGAACAAAACTATCCAGAATATATAAAAGAAGATTCTCCAACTAAAAGAGTAGGATCCTCTATTTTAGAAAAGTTTGAAAAAGTAAAACATAGCATTCCTTTACTTAGTTTGAGTGATGCATTTAGTGAATCAGAATTAAAAGATTTTGATTCAAGAATTATTAAAGAAGGAATAAACCCGGAATATGTATGTGAATTAAAAATAGATGGATTATCGGTATCTTTAACATATGCCAAAGGAAACCTTATTAGAGGCGCTACAAGAGGTGATGGAACTATTGGAGAAGATATTACTAATAATGTCAAAACTATTAAAACTATACCTTTAAAATTAACTGAAGAGGTAGATATTGAAGTACGTGGAGAAATATTCATGAATAAAAGTACTTTAAACAAAATAAATATAGAAAGAGAAAAGAATGGTTTGGAGTTACTAAAAAACACTAGAAACGCTGCAGCAGGAAGTGTTAGAAATTTAGATTCAAAAGTAACTGCATCTAGAGAATTAGATTCATTTATATATCATATTCCAAATGCTCTAGATTACAACTTACATTCACAAAGCGATGCATTAAAGTATATTGATAAGTTGGGTTTAAAGTTAAATAATACATTTAAACTATTAAAAAATATTGAAGAAGTAATTGAATATATAAATCATATTGCGACCATTAGAGAAGAATTAGAATACGATATAGATGGTGTTGTAATAAAAGTAAATAATATAGATGAACAAGAACAATTAGGATATACTTCAAGACATCCAAAATGGGCAATTGCGTACAAATTCCCTCCAAAAGAATTAATAACTAGATTAGAAGATATTATATTTACTGTAGGTAGAACTGGTAAGATAACTCCTAATGCAGTATTAGAACCTGTTCTTATTCAAGGTTCTTTAGTAAAAAGAGCTACACTACATAACGCTAATAATATTATAGATAAAGATATTAAAATTAATGATATGGTTTCTATTAGAAAAGCAGGGGATGTAATTCCAGAAGTTATTGAATCAAAAAAAGAAAGAAGAACTGGAAAAGAAATAGACTTTAAGATGATTACTAATTGTCCTATTTGTAATTCACTATTAGTAGAAACAGAAGCAAATAATTTTTGTATGAACATCAATTGTGATGCTAGAAAGATGGAATCAATTATACATTTTTCTTCAAGAGATGCAATGAATATAGAAGGTCTTGGTGAAAGAATCATAGAGGATTTCTATAATATGGGATATTTAAAGAAGATTACAGATATTTATAAATTAAAAAATTATAAAGAAGAACTAAAAGAATTAGAGGGATTTGGAGAAAAAAGTATAAATAAATTAATTGAAAACATAGAAAATAGTAAAAATAATTCTTTAGAAAAGTTATTGTTTGGTTTAGGAATTAAACAAGTAGGAAGCAAGATGTCAAAAGAATTATCAAAAGCATATAAGACAATAGATAATATATTGAATACTAATAAAGAAGAGTTACTAAATATATATGATGTTGGAGACATAGTAAGCGATTCAATAATTGAATATTTTAAAAATGAAGATAATATTAAAATAATAAATGAATTAAAATCAATAGGTGTTAATACTACATATTTAGGTTCAATTAATGTTATTAAAAGTGATTCTATATTCTTTAATAAAACAATAGTACTTACAGGTACTTTATCAAAACCCAGAGAAGAAATAAAACAATTACTAGAGTCCTTGGGAGCCAATATTACAGAAAGTGTTACTAAAAAAACCGATTATTTAGTAGTAGGAGATAATCCAGGATCTAAATATATAAAAGCAAAAGAATTAAATATTGAAATATTAGATGAAGAACAACTTAATAAATTAATATAAACTACACATTTAATGTGTAGTTTTTTATAATTAAATACACAATATTCTACTATTATCTACATTTTGCATTGATATTTTATAGGGGAGTTTTAATCTTTTTAAAGAAGATTATTACTAGAAGGAGGTGAAACAATGCAAAATTATGAAATTAATGCTGATACTTTAGCAATTATTCCACTTAATGAGTATAAATCAAAAATTATTGAGAAGAACAAAGAAATAGAAATTGATATGACACCAATGAAAATAATTGATAATAGTTGTAAATATTTTGGAAGTTCATATAAAGGAAGATTTTATGGTACTCGTAATCTAATTGGAGTAAGTCATAAAGCCCCAATAATTGTTGAAGAGTCAAGAGAAATAATCTTTTTTCCTACAGCGTCTCCAAGATTATACGAATGTGCATGGATATCTTTAAAAAACATTAATGATTATAAAAGAAGTCTTGATTCTTCAATAATAGTATTTAATAGTGGTTATAATTTAGAATTAGAAATGTCATATGGATCTTTAGATAATCAAATTCTAAGAGCTGCTAGATTAGAATCAGTACTTAGAAAAAGGAAAATAGTGTAAAATTTTTATAATACATATATAATTATATAAAAAATTTCTATATAATATAGAAGGTGATATTATGCTTGAAATCGCTTTAGAAGTTTTAAAAATTATAGAAAAAAAAGGCTTTGAATGCTACATAGTAGGTGGTTTTGTAAGAGACTATTATTTGGGCATTGAAAGTAAAGATATTGATATATGTACAAATGCAAGATCAAAAGATTTATTAGAGTTATTTCCAAATTCAAAAGTTCCAAAAGAACTATATGGGGCAGTAACTCTTTTTTATAAAGATATTAGATTTGAAATTACAACATTTAGAAAAGAAATTAGATATGAAAATAGGAAACCTATTGAAATAGAATATATAAATAGTTTTATAGAAGATTTAAAAAGAAGAGATTTTACTATAAATTCATTATGTATAAATAGTAAGGGTGAGATAATAGATTTATTAGATGGAAAAAAAGATATTGATAATAAATATATAAGATGTATAAACAAACCAGACATTTCTTTAAAAGAAGATCCACTTAGAATACTTAGAGCTATTAGATTTTCATCTCAATTAGATTTTGATTTAGATAAAGAATTAATAAAGGGTATTAAGAAAAATAAAAAACAGTTAGACAAATTATCAATTAATAGAAAGATGGGAGAATTAAACAAGATCTTTGCTTCTAAAAACCCTAAAAAAGGTGTTGAATTGATCAAAAAATTATCAATAGATAAACAATTAAAATTACGAGATATAAATAAATTGATTTATACTAATGATTTAATTGGATATTGGGTTCAATTAGATAAAGATAATTCATATTTATATACATCCATTGAAAAAGATAATATTAATAGTATTAGAAATATATTAAAAAATAAAAAAATAACCAATTTAGAAATGTATAAATATGGATTATATATATGCACTATCTCATCTCAAATATTAAATATAGAAAAAGAACAATTATTAAATATATATAAAGAATTACCTATAAAATCTATAAAAGATATAGATATTACTTCTAAAGAGATAATTGAAATCATAAATAAAAAGCCTAATAAATGGATAAATGATATTTATGATGACTTAGTAACTAATATATTAAATAAAAAACTAGAAAATAATAACGATATTTTAAAACAATATATTAAAGATAAATACATGGTATAATTACATTGGGATGTGATTTATATGAATAATAAGATAATAGATTTATTAAAAGAAAAAAATTATATCATTCCTGGATATATATTAAAAGATATTTCCAAGTTTAATATTAGTTTAAATTCTTTTTTAATATTGATTTATTTGTTAAATCAAAAAGAACCTATATTAAATGATTATAATGTAATATCATCTATTATTAATATGAATAAAAAAGAAATAATGATGTCTATAGAAGAATTAAAAAATAAAAAGATAATTACTATAAAAGTAGAAGAAAATAAAGAAAAGAGATTAGAAGAGAACATATACTTAGATGTACTATATAACAATTTTTTTATGAATATAATAAACGAAGAAGATAAAGATGAACCAAATGAAATATTTCAACAGTTTGAAAAACAATTTGGAAGAACGCTTTCTCCTATTGAATATGAATTAATAAATGGATGGCAAGAATTAGGATATACTAAAGATATCATATTAGAAGCCTTAAGAGAATCAATTTTAAATGGTGTTACTAATTTAAAATATATAGATAAAATATTAATTGAATGGGATAAGAAAGGCATCAAGAATAAGGAACAAATAAACAAAGATAGAGAAAATTATTCCAAGAAAAAGAATGTCGATATTCCTGAGTTTGATTGGGTAAACGATGAAGAGAATATTTGATTATTTAGATGAGTTATTTATAGATCCTAAACCAGAATTAAAATATAATAATGAGTTTGAGTTTTTGATTGCAATAGTATTAAGTGCTCAATCTACCGATATAAAAGTTAATAAGGTTACTAATATATTGTTTAATAATTATAATATTAATTCTCTTAAAAATGCTAATATAGAAGATATAATTACTATATTAAAACCTTTAGGGATGTCTAAAAAGAAATCTAGTTACATTATAGAAATTTCTAAAATAATAAGTGAAAAATATAATGGTATTATTCCAAATTCTAGAGAAGAATTAATGAAACTTCCTGGAGTTGGAAGAAAAACAGCTAATGTATTTTTATCTCAAATATATAATATGCCTTATATAGCGGTTGATACTCATGTAGAAAGAGTATCTAAGAGACTAGGATTAGTTAATAATAATGATAATGTATTAGAAGTAGAGAATAAATTATATAAAATAATTCCAAAAGATAGATGTCTAAAAACCCATATTCAAATGGTTTTATTTGGAAGATATCATTGTAAGGCAATTAAACCAAATTGTATTAATTGTAAATTAAAAGATATATGTAAGTATTATATAAAAAAAGATAATTAATTATCTTTTTTTGGTTAACTTATGAGTACTTATTAAATTATTTGTTAATGTTAATAAATATTCATCATTCATTAAATATACTTTAGTACCTATTGGCATATTCCATTCATCCGTTACATTATTAAATAAATATAAAGCTCTTCTTAATTCAATATGGCTTAACCCATTTGATAAATTAGGATTATCTTTTAATATGTTTTGATATATTTTATAGTATACACCATTAAAATTATCTCCCTCTTTCATTTCATAATATTTATTGTTTAAATCTTTTGGATTATCAAAATCAACTGGTGTACATCCATATTGATCAATATCATCAACATTACCTAATAAAATTTGTTTATCCGGTATTTTTATTAATTCTCCCTCATATATATAATCTGGATCCGCTCTTTTATTATATAGTGATAACTCATCGTATAGAGAACCATCTTTATAATATCTTTCTGCCAATTTAATTAAAGTATCTCCTTTTTCAACTTTGTGAAATATGTTTGCTCTTGGAATATAACTTTCTATAGCATTCGCGTTACTAACACCTCCAAGTGCAATCAAAGAAGAAAGTGCTAAACATAAATGTTTGTTTTTCATAATACCTCCTTATTTAAGTCGTATTATACTCTAAATATTAATAAAGTCAAAAAAAGTAAATCAAATGATTTACTTAATTTCTACTATTTGTTTAATGTTTAATCCCGCTACTTTTACTTCTTGACCCTTATAGGAAATAGTATATTCAATATTATATATAGCAGGTGCAATTGTCTTAATTGGAAACTCACTAGGTATTCCAGGACTTCTTGACATAACATATGAAATTATAGAATCATTAGTTACATCTATACCATTATTAGTTATAGTAATTAAATCTTTTAACTTAATTTCTGGAGATCCAATTGATTTTGTAACAGATTCAGAGTATGTTGCTTTTGGATCTATTATCTCATTATTAAATGTATAACTTACTCCAGGACTAGAATTAGCTTTAAATATAGAAAATGCTGTCTTTACTAACAATGTTATTTTCCCATTAACATTAGGTTTATCTATTTGTATGCTATTTCCAATAGTAGTTGCAACATATTTTTCTATGTTGTCTTCACCTTTATAATAAATATCGTGACCCATAACTCCCATTTCTGTTTCAATACCAGATTTATGTATTTGTAAATATTCAGCACTATTCTTTCCATAATATGTTTCAAAATATTTTAACATATAATCATCTGTAAAATATTGAGGTATAGTTGCAGGAGTCCAAGTAATATTTAACTTATTACCTGTTGTTTTAACATCTAAATCTTTTGGATTTATTAATCTTTCATATCTAGGGGATACTGTTGTAGGCTCAGTACCTTTACTAAAATATTCAGTAACTCTCATATTAGCAGGAGTAAACTCACTAGGTAATTGTGGAGGTATTGAATTTTTTTCTATTACAACAGATACAACATTCTTAGGAGAAGCAAATGTTGTTGCACCATCTTTTACTATTTCTCTAAATACCATATTATACAAACTGTTTTTTCTTGTTCCATCAGCACCACCATTATACCAATTATTCTTAGCGGATTCTGAAGTTATTTTGTCATATCCATACCATACCGCAAGTGAGAATTCTGGGCTATATCCAACAGACCATAAGTCGTTTGTTGCAGACCAACTAAGTCCATATTTTCTAATGAAATCGTCATCAAAATTTGACGTACCAGTTTTAACCGCAGTTTGATATCCAGGAACATTTCCTGAAGATCTACTTATTCCTTCATCTACTCCCCATTTTAATACATTAGTCATTATATATGCAGTGGTTTCTTTCATTACTTTGTTTTTAATTGGAGTAAATTCATCTACATCTCCACTATCTGTATATATAACTTTAGTTACAGTATAAGGTTTAATAAAATACCCTCCATTTGCAAAGGCACTATAAGCAGCAGCCATTTCAACTGGATTAGTTCCATTATAGGCACCAATTGCATGTGCCTCATGAATTGCCCCATTTTCTACTTCGGGTTTCATTCCTAAACTTGTTACAAAGTTAAATATTAATTTATTATCTACTGATTGAAATGCCTTTAATGCTGGTATATTTCTCGATAATCCAAGCGCTTGTTTTAATGTAAGAAGACCCATATATTTATTATCCCAGTTCTTAATTGATACACCATTAGAATAAGAGTGAGGAGCATCTAAAAAGGGAGTATATGATGACCAGTTTTCATATTCTATTCCTGGACCATAATCAAATATAGGTTTTGCGGTAGAACCAGGTTGTCTATTTAAGTCTACAGCTCTATTGAATCCTCTTTCTACTTCTACGTTTCTTCCACCACTAAGCGCTATTAATGCACCAGTATTGACATTAGTAACAGCCATTCCTGTTTGAGTCTTATCGTTTGGCCAAGTAAACTTACCACCATCTACAATATCAATAATAGCGTCTTGTTTCTTTGTATCTAAAGTAGTATATATTTTCATCGGTATCTTATATGGACTATATCCTGTTTTTTCTTCAACTTCATTAATAACAACATCAATAAATGATTGATACTTATTAAATTCAGCTTTCTTTTGTTTTAATAAAGAGGTTACTGGAATAGCTTTTGCAATTTTTTCTTCTTCAGCAGTTATATATCCATGTCTTCTCATTAAATATAAAACTGTATTTCTTCTGGTATCTATTCTTTCTGGTTTAGTCCAAGCGGAATCCCCATAAAAACTAGGTGATTGAAATAAACCCGCTATAAAAGCAGCTTCAGACAAATTAATATCTTTTACTTCTTTTCCAAAATAGTTTCTAGATGCTTCCGCAACACCATAAGAACCACTTCCTAAATAAGGAGCATTAATATAAAATTCAAATATTTGTTCTTTTGAATATTTTCTTTCAAGAACAAACATAGACATATATATATCAGTAAATTTTCTAGTAATAGTAACTTTTGTATCAGTAATATTGTTTTTTACAACTTGCATCGTTATAGTAGATGCTCCACCTG
>CAZKBC010000009.1:0-16608 GCA_964551265.1 uncultured Muribaculaceae bacterium
GCAATAGGATTTTGTTGATCCATGAATTGAGATAATTGAGATGATCCAAATAATTCTTTAATAACAGCTGTTAATGGTCTAATGTTAACTAATGTTTTAGGTGCAACAGTTGCTAAATCCACTGTACTCATCTTATCTCTAATTATTCTTTCAGTTCTTGCAAGACCAATTCTAAATTGATTTTGTAATAACTCTCCAACTTGTCTAACTCTTCTATTAGCCAAATGATCTATTTCATCAATATTACCAATTCCTTGTAATAAGTTTAAATAATATGAAACTGTAGCATAAACATCAGAGATCGTTAATCTCTTTATCGTTTGTGTTTGATCATTTCCAATTATTTCTATTACTTTGTCAGGATTTAATTTAGAATATACTTTAATAGTTTGAACTTTATTATTAGTATCTAAAGTTTCATTAATCTTTAATTCTTTTGTATTATATCCCTCTTTAAATATTGGTCTTATTTCTTCTAATATATCTTTTGTAATTAATGTTCCTTCGTCTACTATTACTTTACCTTTTACTTTTATTTTTTCAGCTAGTTTGCAACCTAATAAACGATCACAAATATCTAATTTTTTGTTAAATTTATAACGTCCAACTTTAGCTAAATCATATTTAAATTCATCAAAAAATCTAGTAATCAATTGATTCTTAGCACTATCTAATGTTGCGGGTTCTCCCGGTCTTAATTTTTCATAAATTTCTATTAATGCTTGGTCAGTATTTTTAGTAGAATCTTTTTCTAATGTATTTATTAAATACGGATCTTCACCAAATACTTCTTTTATTTCTTCATCTGTAGATAATCCAAAAGTTCTAAGTAGTGTAGTAACAGGAACTTTTCTAGTCCTATCAATTCTTACATAGAATACATCTCTTGAATCCATTTCGTATTCTAACCAAGTTCCTCTTGTTGGAATAACTTGGCAAGCGAAAACAGATCTTCCATTTTTGTCTATTTGTTTTGTATAATAAACACTTGGAGAACGAACTAATTGTGATACTATTACTCTTTCAGCTCCGTTAATTATAAAAGTTCCACTTTCGGTCATCAAAGGAATACTTCCTAAAAATATCTCTTGTTCTTTTACTTCACCAGTCTCGTTATTGAAAAGACGGGCTTGAACCATCAAAGGAGATGCATAAGTTAAATTTCTATCTTTACAATCTTTAATAGAGTACTTTGGAGACTCAAATACATAGTCACCAAAATCTAAAGAAAGATTTCCCGAAAAACTTTCAATCGGAAACAAATCGTTTAATACTTCCTTTACTCCATCAGTAACAAACCACTGATATGATTTTTTTTGAATTTCTAACAAGTTTGATAATTCAAGCAAATTTCCCCATTTTGAGAAAGAAGCTCTTTCACGATATGAACCGAATTTTTCGAATTTATAAGCCATTTTTTCACCCCATAATATATTTTATTTCAAAGAACGCGTGCAAAAAAGGTACACGTCACCAACTTAAGATAATAGCAAAAAAAGTCAAACAAGTCAACAAAAATCAAAAAGTTTTTTAATTTTTTGCGCAAATTATCCAAAAACCTTTCGATCTATCTAATATTGAAACTTCATAATAACTTTTTAAGTGTTCTATTGTGCTCTTTGCTCCTTGATCTTTTCTCATTACAAAATATAGTTTTGAATTGTCATTTAGATGTTCCTTTGCTCCAATTAAAATTTCTAATACTTTATTCTTACCAGCTCTAATTGGTGGATTGGTTATTATTACATCATATTTTTTAATAATATTTTTGTAAGCATCACTTTCAAATACATTTATATCTCTTAATTTATAATTTTCAATGTTCATTTTTGCTAATTCTAAAGCTCTTAAGTTTATATCTATCATATCTACATTACAATTATAATTTAGTTTTAAATATATTCCTATTGATCCATATCCACAACCGACATCTAATATGTTTCCTTTAATATCTTTAATGGTTTCTAACAATAATATAGTCCCAAAATCAACCTTATTTTTTGAGAAGACACCATTATCAACATTAAAACTATATTTATTTCCGTTTATTATTGAACTAATAACTGAGATCTTAGAATCGATCTGATTGTTAGTAAAATAATGATCCATAGTTTTACCTCTAAAACGCAAAAAACCTATTTAATAGGTTTTGCATTATTTTAATTCTACAGTTGCGCCGGCTTCTTCTAATTTAGCTTTTAATTGTTCTGCTTCTTCTTTTTTAACGTTTTCTTTAATGTTTCCGCCTGCTTCTGTTAAGTTTTTAGCTTCAACTAATCCTAATCCAGTTGCTTCTCTTACTACTTTGATAACTGCAATTTTGTTAGGTCCTGCTGAATTAAGAACAACATTGAATGCAGTCTTTTCTTCAACAACTTCTGTTACTGGAGCAGCTGCTACTGCAACTGAACTTGGATCTACTCCAAATTCTTCTTTCATTGCATCAACAAGTTCCTTTACTTCTAGTAAGTTCATTTCCTTTAAAGATTCGATAAAACTTTCTTTTGTTAACTTTGCCATATTAATTTCCCTCCTCATTTAATTTTTCAGCATATAAATTTAATGATATGCTTAAGTCTTTTACTATTCCTATTAAACCACCCGCTAACATTGTTAACAATGTTTCTCTTGATGGTATAGTAGCTAATTGTGATAGGACATCTAGTGATGTTTCTTTTCCATCAACTATTCCGCCTTTTACTGTTAACAATTCAAATTTCTTTGAATATTCAGTTATGATTTTGATTGGTGATATTGAATCTTTTCCAAATATTATTGCGCTTGGTCCAAGTGTACATTCGTTCATGTTGTAATTCAAGTCATCCAACGCTCTTTTTGTTAGTGTGTTCTTATAAACCTTCATTTCTGAATCGTTTTCTCTTAAATCTTTTCTTATTAGAGAAATTTGTTCATCTGTTAATCCTCTATAATCGAAGAATATAGTTGATGCAGAATTAGAAATCTTTTCTTTTATTTCAGAAACAACACCTTTTTTGTGTTCTAGAATTTTTTCATTTGCCATTATTTCACCTCCCAAATAAAAAACTCTTATTATCCATAACAAGAGTTTAAAATAACAATGTTATTTTAACCCTCGGTAGGAATATTAAGCTTATTAAGCTCCTACTGTCTATGGGTATCGCTTTTTCTTTTTGTATTATATATCATATACAATTAATTGTCAAAGGAATTTAAATCTAATTTAATTCCAGGACCCATTGTAGATGATATAGATATATTTTTAATATATTGTCCTTTTACTGTAGATGGTTTTGATTTTGTGATTGTTTCTACAAAAGCCTTTAGGTTTTCAACCAATTTGTTTTCATCAAATGATGCTTTTCCAAATATTGAATGAACATTTCCAAAAGAATCAGTTTTATATTCAACTTTTCCTTTTTTTACATCTGCCACTGCTTTTGCAACATCAATGGTAACTGTTCCAACTTTAGGATTAGGCATTAAACCTTTTGGTCCTAATATCTTTCCAAGTTTTCCAAGTGCAGGCATCATATCAGGAGTTGATATTATTACATCAAAATCTATCCATTTCTCTTTTTCAATCTTTTGAAGTAATTCTTCTGCTCCAACATAATCTGCTCCAGCTTTTTCAGCATCCTTGGCACGATCACCTTTTGCAACAACTAAAACTTTTTTTGATTTTCCTGTTCCGTGAGGCAATACAATTGCTCCTCTTAATTGTTGTTCAACTTTTTTCATATCTACATTTAATCTAATTGCAATTTCTATTGTTTCATCAAATTTAGAAGTACTTGTCTCTTTTACTAATTTAACTGCATCTTCTAAATTATAAGATTTTGTTCTGTCAACTTTTGATACAGAACTTAAATATTTTTTACCTTTCATTTTTCCTCCTTATGTGGTTAATACGGTTTTCCTCCCACATAGGTAATCACCTATATGTTAATCTGTAATTTCTATTCCCATGTTTTTTGCTGTGCCTTCAATAATTTTCATTGCTTTTTCAACTTCATAAGCATTTAGGTCAACAGCTTTTATTTCAGCTATCTCTCTAAGTTGTGCTTTAGTTATTGATCCTGCTTTTTCAGTTTTTCCTTTTGCTCCAGCTTTCTCTACCTTAGCAAATTTCTTTATTAAAAATGCTGCTGGTGGAGTTTTAATTTTGAAATCAAAAGTACGATCTTCATAAATACTTATAACTACCGGTAGAATATCTCCCATTTTGTCCTTTGTTTTTTCATTAAACCTAGTACAAAACTCATTAGAATTTACACCTGCAGGCCCCAACGCAGTTCCAACTGGTGGTCCAGGTGTAGCTCTTCCCGCAGGAACTTGTAATTTGATTACTTTTACTGCTTCTTTTGCCACGAAAAACACCTCCTATTAATATTTTTTCGCGGAGTGGTATTATTGCTAATCCGCTCCCACTCAAACACTATAAATAAATATAGCAAAGATATTTTAACACCATATCTACTTTAATGCAATCTAAATTTAAAAAATATTCTCAACTTGATATAATTTTGCTTCTATAATTGTCTCTTGACCAAACAAATCGATTATAATTTTTAATTCTTGGTTTTCAAAATCAATTTCATGAATTCTTCCAATCATTGTTTTAAATGGTCCATCTGATATTTTTACTTTTTCTCCAACTTGAAGTTCGTTTCCAAGTTCTAGTCTGCTCATTCCCATGTTAGCTAGTATTCTATCTATTTCAGTTGGAAGTAATGGAATGGGTTTTGCACCTTTTCCACTA
This sequence comes from uncultured Muribaculaceae bacterium, assembly GCA_964551265.1. GTDB lineage: Bacteria > Bacillota_I > Bacilli_A > RF39 > UBA660 > JAAYGD01. The sequence continues at coordinate 4,742 of CAZKBC010000009.1, forward strand.
GAGCCAATAAATCCTGTAACTCCAGGAGTATTTCTAACTACATACCAAGCTTCATCTGACATTATCATTTCAACCAGTATATATCCAGGAAACATTTTTTTTATTTTTTCTTTAGTAACACCATCTTTTGTTTCCTCAACTTTTTGTTCAGGAAGTATTACTCTAAATATATAATCTTGCATATTCATTGAATTTATACGCATCTCTAGTTTCTCTTTTACTTTATTCTCATGACCAGAATAAGTATTTACTACATACCATTGTTTAGTTTCCATATTTTACCCCACCAAACTTTTCAAAAACGCAAATACAAAGTCTAAAACAAAGAAAAATACTCCAAAGAAAACCATAAATGACAATGTTGCAGCAGAATATTTAATCATTTCTTTTTTTGTAGGCCATTTTATCTTAGATGTTTCTTTTTTTACGCTAGAAAAAAACTCTTTTACTTTTCCCATTAATTACCACCTTTTTCTCAAAATAAAAACACTTTCGTGCTTCCTTATGGAAAGATATTATCACAGCACATTAAAAATGTCAATAATAATCATATATTATCTAATATTCGTCTAACTTTTACTCTTATTCTTTGAATGGAACTATCTATGGATTTATAACTTTTGTTTAATAATTGAGATATTTCTTTATAATCAAAGCCATTAACTTTTAAATTGAAAACCTCTTTTTCTAAAGGAGTTAGTGATTTTTCAATTTCTTCAAATAATTCGTTTTTATTCTCTCTATACTCTATTAGTTCTTTTGGATCTTTACCTTTTTCAAAAAATATATCTAACAATGTATTGTCATCTTCATTAATTTTCTCATCTAAAGAAATAGAATCGTTTAATAAAGTATGTTTCTTTCTACTAGCTTTTTTAAGTAGTGAAAATATTTGTCTTTCAATACAAAGGTTAGCAAATGTCTTAAATTGTGCATTTTTAGTGTCATTAAATGACTTTATTGCTTCTGTTAAACCCATCATTCCTTCTTGAACCAAATCCGAATATTCTAATCCTAATTTCTTTCCATACTTTAAATATTTTTTTGCCTTTAATTCTATTATTACTTTATATTTTTCATATAATATATTGGTTGCAGTTTCATTGTTTTCACCAACAAGATAAATCAATTCATAATCATCTTGATCTTTATACATTTGTCCTCCTATTTTCTATGCTTAGTTATTTCATATACTACTATTCCGGTTGCAACAGATGCATTTAAGCTATTAATCTTTCCCTTCATTGGAATACTGACAAGAGCATCACAAGCTTCTTCGGTTAATCTACTAATCCCTTTTCCTTCACTTCCTATTACAAGTGCCAATGGAAAGTTATAGTTAAAATTGTAATATTCGTCTTTTGAATCCATCGAAGTACCAATTATCCAATAACCACTATCCTTTAATTTTTTTATGGTTGAATTAATATTTGTTACTAATACTATCTTGGTATTATTTAGAGCGCCAGAACTGGTTTTCATAACTGTGGAATTAATACTTACACTTCTATCTTTTGGTATAATGATTCCATCAACTCCAGCCCCTTCACAAGTTCTAATGATTGCACCAAAGTTGTGAGGGTCTTCAATGTGATCAAGTATTACAATAAAACCATTATTTTTTATAATATCTTCTAACTCAAAATATTTATAATCCGGAATATCTAAAATTATACCTTGATGATTTCCATTATCAATTTTAAATAATTCCTCTTTAGTTTTATAAATGACACTAATATTTCTTTTTGTTATAAGTTTCATTATGTTTTCGTCATTAAAATTATCAAATAAATATATTTTGTTTATTTTCTCATTATTAATTAATAATTCAGTAGCAACATTTTTTCCTATTACAATCATACTATCTCCCATATATATTTCATCAACTTTTCAATTCTTTCGTTATCCTCATTCAAATAATGATATCCTATTAAAGCTTCTAATGCTGTAGCATGTTTATAAGTTAATATATCTGTATGTTTTGGATGAGAATTTGATTTTGCATTTCGAGCCCTTTTTAAAATATCTATTTCTTCTTCACTAAATATATTATCTTCAATCATTACTTTTAAAAATCTAGCTTGATTAGTAGCGCTAACATATTTTTTTGATTCAATTTGTAAATCGTTTCCTTTGTTTATATTTTTATCAATAATATGTTTTCTTACATATAATTCATAAATAGCATCACCAATGTAAGCCAAAACCAAAGAGTTTTTTTCTAATATATTCATAAAATCACCAAATTAATAATAACATAAAAGTAAGAAATGATTCTTACTTTTGTATTTTTATTATATATTCGCCTTCTTTAGAAAATAAATATTTTTCTCTAGCGTATCTTGCAACATATTCTTCGTCTTTTAATCTTTCAATTTCGTTTTCTAAATATTTTTTTTCTGATTTTGTTGAATTCAGGGTGGTTAATAATTCGTTTTTTTCTTGTTTAAGTGTAACAACTTTAGCGAAAACTGAGGCAACACTAAAAAACATAAGTGATAAAAAAAATAGAGACAAGAAAACCCTAAGGACACTTTTTTTAATTTTTGTCTTTTGCCTCATAAGTCAACACCCTTCCTTGTGATTATTCTATCATTTGAAAATAGGCATAGCAATAAGGCTTTTAATCATTTTACACAACTTAACGAAAAAAGAGGATTATTCCTCTTCTTGTACTTCTACTTCTTCGTTTGTAACATCTTCAGCTTTTTCGTATTCGGCTATTATAACCTCATTGAACATATCGCGTGTTTCTTGATTTATTGGATGAACTATATCTCTATAATCTCCAACAGCGTTTCTTCTACTTGGCATTGCAACAAATGGTCCATTATCGCCTTCGATAATTTTAATATCATGAATCGCAAAGCAATCATCTATCAACACCGATACGATTCCTTTCATACGAGAATTTTCTTTTTCGATCTTACGAACGTTTACTGATGTTATTTTCACAAGCACCTCTCCTTTTGAAAAATATTTCTAATTCAATATTACAGCATTATATAAAAAATTGCAATATTTTTACTGTATTTTGTTTAAATATATAGCATCAGATATTTTTATGAACATTTCTATTGGTAATTGTTCTCCTCGTACATTGTCTGGGAAATTATTTTCATTTAAAACTTTACTTACTACTTCAAAATCATATTCCTTTAGATTGTTTTTTAAAGTTTTTCTTTTAAATTGAAAAGATTCTCTTACGATTCTATAGAATAATTGCTCATCTAATGGTTCATGTTTATTAAGCTTTTCGGATAGTTTTAATACTATACTATCTACATTTGGTTGGGGAATAAAACAACCTCTACCAACATTCAATATTCTTTTTATGTCAAAATTATAATTAATAAATATACTTAAAGAGTTGTATTCTTTTGAATTAGGTTTTGCATTAATCCTATCTCCCACTTCTTTTTGGACCATTATTATAACTCTGTATGCATTAAGTTTTTCGTTAATTATTTTTTCTATTATTGGAGTAGTAATATAATAAGGAAGATTTGATATTACATATAATTTGTTATATTTATAGTTTTTGATATCTTCTAAAATATCTCTTTTTAAAAAATCATCAAATATTATATTTAAGTAATCACTTTTTATTTCATCTAAATATACCTTTAAATCGGGATCTATTTCATATCCTAATATATAAGAAAACTTATTAACTAACTTTTTTGTTAATTGACCTGATCCACATCCTATTTCTAAAACCAAAGAATTGTCTTCAATATCAGAATTATCTAAGATCTTATCAATTATTTTTTCTTCTTTTAAAAAGTTTTGACCAAATCTTTTTTTAAATTTATAATTATTTAATTCCATAATACCTCTAAAAATAAGAGACTTTTAAGTCTCTTACCATCCATATCTTAGTACTTCATATACTACGTTTGATCTACCTACACTCTTAACATCGGGATCATCTTGAAAACCAAAAGCCAAATCCATTAAATTGCCTTTAATCAAATAACCTCTATCTAAAACTATTCCAAGAAATGGTTCCTCATATATTTTAACTCCTGTTACCCTAACAATTGTTCCAAAAGGAATGGTTCTGTCAGCAGCTAAAACTCTTAGAGTTCCAAATTTCTCGTCTTCAAAGTAGATGTTGTTATTTCTTAAATCGTGTCCAGAAGCGGTAATACCTGAGCATCCATAACAATCAGCTCCATAAGCAGTCATAGTTCCCTCATATGTAGTTAATACTTCAAAAGACTTTTTTAAACCACTAACTTCAATCTTCTTTTCCATTACAACTAAATTGTCTTTTTCGTTTGTTATATTACTTGTCTTATAAACAACATCAGAAAAATAACTATATTTATAAGATAATATAACTGCATTTAGTATTAATATTAAAAATATAGCCATTTCTTTAATAATTAATTTCATGTCCACCTCTATTTTGACAATATAATTTTATCATTTTTGTGATTTTAAGTCAAATATTGATTTGGTATTATCAAGTAATATATTTGTAGTTTCTAGAATATCTTTATTCTTAATATTTGATATTTCTATTATGATATCCTTTATATAAAGTGGTGAGTTTCTCTTACCTCTATTCGGTTCAGGTGTTAAGTAGGGAGAATCGGTTTCTGCTACAATATTAGATAAATCTAATTCTTTTATTACTTCTTTTAACTTTGAATTCTTAAAGGTTAATACTCCACCAATACCTAGTTTATATCCTAGTTTAATAAATATGTTTGCCACTTCTATACTCTTACTGAAAGCATGAATAATTCCTTTTAACTTATACTTTGAAAGAATATCTATAACGTCTTCTGTAGCATCTCTATTGTGAATAATAACAGGATAATTATATTTTTTTGCTAATTCAAGTTGCTTTTTAAACATATTTATTTGTTTTTCTTTATTATCTTTTGTCCAGTAGTAATCTAAACCAATTTCTCCAATACCCACTATTTTATTAGCTTTTAATTGTTCTTCTAATAACAGATAGTATTCATCAGTTATTATATCTACTTCTGAGGGATGAAAACCAAGAGTTCCATATACATTATTATATTTTCTTACTAATTCTAATACTTCTAGGTTAGTACTCGGATTAACACCATTTACTATTACTATTATATTTTCTTTTTCTAATTCCTTTATCAAAAACTTTATATCTTCATAATATTCATTATATATATGACAATGCGTATCAATTATCATTATTTCTCCTTTAAAAAAGCAATAACTTGTATTGCTTCTATTTAACAAATATTTCTAGTATATGTTGAACCGGTGTATAGAAGAATTTCACAAATGGGTGAATATTATTAAACAATTTACCATCAACCATTTCTAATAAATATGGTCCTACAAAGTAATATACCCCTAAGAAGGCAAGTATTCTTATAGGAACATAATCTAATTTAATTAATTCTAACAACATTGACACTACCCTTAGTACTATCGATATCACTATTAGCGCTATTAATATAGGAAATAAGATTTCTAAAATAAAATCCAATAACATTTTTATCCTCCATATTTAATTATATCAATAAATGAGAAAGTTAACAACCAATTATTTCTCAATTCTATAAAATAATATATCTATCTTTTCTAGTGTGATATTACTTTCTAGTTTACCGAACGTTTTTATTGATTCATAGTTTGTTTCTTTTGTATTAAGCGCCTTTAATATTTTTGCTGATGTATCAGGAACAAAAGGTTCTAATTGTACCGCTATTATTCTAATAGATTCCAATATATTATATAGAACTGTATTTAATCTATCTAGATTTTCTTCTTTTGCAAGAGACCAAGGAGTTGTATCGTCTATATATTTGTTGCATACCCTAGCAATATCTATTATTGAAGAAAGAGCAGCACTTATATTTATATTTTCAATATATTCTTCAACTTTATTAGAATAGTTAATAACATCGTCTATTAATCTAATATCTATTTCTTCCGTTTTATTTTTATTATTTATATTACCATCAAAATATTTTAATGACATTGCAAAAGTTCTATTTATCAAATTACCTAATGTATTAGCAAGATCTGAATTTATTTTTTCAGTAATAAGTTCTTTTGATATTAATCCATCACTATTTATAGGCATAGAGCTTAATAAATAGTATCTTATTTGATCTAATCCAAATTCTTCAACTAAATCATCAGCATAAAGAACATTACCCCTAGATTTACTCATTTTTTCTTTATCAGATATTAACCATTGGTGACCAAATATTGTCTTAGGAAGTTCTTCTCCTAAAGCAAGCAATATTATTGGCCAGTATATGGCATGAAATCTAAATATATCTTTTCCAATTACTTGTATGTCTGCAGGCCAATATTTAACATATTTATCTTCTTTTTTATCTACATCATATCCAAGAAAAGTTATGTAATTTATTAATGCATCTATCCAAACATATATTACACTATTATTATCAAATGGAACTTTTACACCCCAATCAAAAGAACTTCTTGTAACACATAGATCTTGTAAACCCGGTTTAATGAAATTGTTTATTATCTCAGTTTGTCTAAAATCCGGCTTCAAAAAATTTGGATGTTTTTCTATATATTCAAGCAGTTGTTTGTTATAGTTTGAAAGTTTAAAAAAATATGCCTCTTCAGAATGTCTTTCAACATCTCTACCACAATCAGGACATTTATCATCAATTAATTGTAAATCAGTAAAATATGCCTCACAAGGTACGCAATATAAACCTTCATATTTATCTTTATATATATCTCCTTTATCATATAACTTTTGAAATATTCTAGCCACCTTTTCTTTATGATAGGGATCAGAGGTCCTCACAAATTTATCATATGTTATGTTTAAGATATCAAAATTTCTCTTAACTTCCTTAGAAATATCATCAACAAATGATTGCTCATCTTGATTATTTGCAAGTGCTTTAATATGGACTTTTTCTCCATGTTCATCAGTTCCAGTTTGAAAATAAACATCGAAACCTTTTTTTCTTTTATATCTTGCAATAGAATCCGCTAAAACAACCTCATAAACGTTTCCTATATGGGGTTTTCCTGATGCATATGCTATTGCAGTAGAAATATAATATTTTTCCATAATTTCCTCCTAAAAAAAACATCCTAATATAAGGACGCTTTATTGCGCGGTACCACCTTAATTCATAGTAAACTATGCTCTCTAGTCCTTAACGCAGACATACGCTTGACTCCAAAACCATATTCAAAGCTTTGTTATACTTGTTTTCACCTATTCAAGCTCTCTATAATAACAATTGACTTTTATCTTTTCTTCATAGTCATTTATGAACTAAATTATATCATTTGATATTTATTTGTCAATAATTATCAAAAATTCCAAGGCGTAATACAACCAGTGTTTATCTAGTTTGTTTAAGTCTAACGATACTTTTAATCTTCTATATTCATATGAGAACTTAAATTGTTTAGATATATTTAATGTTTTAAAATATAAATCGTTAATTTCTAGTTTTTCAGTTACGTCTTTATAAAACAATATATCTATTGAATTTTTGTTTTGGTTGATTTTTTCTATTCCTTTATCTCTAGCAAGTTTTTCGAACCATTCTTGATACATATATAGCAATAGTTTATCTGATATTTTGCCAAACCTATCTTCAATTTCATTTTTTACTTCAATCAATTTCTCATAACTATTAATTTCATTTATCTTTTTATGTATTTCTATTTTTAATGGTTCTTCTAGTACATATGAATCATCAATATGGGTATCAATATTGATTAATGGTGTTTCCTCATAGTTTTCTGTTTCTTTATAATTACCATTTATTTTTTCGACCTCTTCATTAATCATTTTTGTATATAATTCTATTCCTACCGAATCAATAAATCCAGATTGTTCACTTCCTAATATATCTCCAGAGCCCCTTATGGATAAATCTCTTAGTGCAATTGATAGTCCGCTTCCTAGTTCTGTAAATTCTTTTATTGTTTTTAATCTTTTTGTAGCTAACTCTCCAATTAATTTCTTTTTGTTGTACATTAGATATGCATATGCTATTTTATTTGTCCTACCAACTCTACCTCTTATTTGATATAGTTGACTTAATCCGAATCTATCTGAATCTATTATTATCAATGTGTTAACATTTGGTATATCTATTCCCGTTTCAATTATCGTTGTACATACCAAAACATCATATTTTTGATCTATAAAGTCTAGCATTATGTTTTCAATTTCTGTTTTATTCATTCTACCGTGAGCAAAAGTTACTCTTGCTTCTTTTACTAATGTTTTTATTTCTTCAACTTTTCTTTCGATTTTTTCTACACTATTAAATAATATATATATTTGCCCTTTCCTTGACAATTCTCTATATATTGCTTCTTTTATTATATGTTCGTCTTCTTCTAAAACGTAAGTTTGAACTGGATATCTATTAACCGGCGGAGTTTCAATTAGAGATAATCCTCTAAGTCCGACCATAGCCATTTGCAAAGTTCTTGGTATTGGGGTAGCTGATAAAGTAAGAATATCAATATTATTTTTATATTCTTTTATTTTTTCTTTATGAATTACTCCAAACCTTTGTTCTTCATCTACAACCAATAGACCTAAAGATTTAAAAACAACATCGTTACTTAAAAGTCTATGGGTACCAAAAACTAAATCGATTGAACCAAACTTTATTCCTTCAATAATTCTTTTTACTTCTTTTTTTGTCGTAAATCTGTTTAAAAGAGCAATATTGCAAGGATAATTTTTAAATCTATTTATTGCATTATTATATTGTTGATTAGATAGAAGCGTAGTTGGGCACAAATATGCAACTTGTTTTCCACTCATTATTGCTTTAAAAATAGCCCTAAATGCAACTTCTGTTTTTCCATAACCAACATCTCCACATAATAGTCTATCCATTGGTGATGGTGACTCCATATCTTCTTTAATTTGCTTCGTTGATATTAACTGATCTTTAGTCTCTTCAAATATGAATTCTTTTTCAAATTCATATTGTTCGGGGATATCTTTATCAAAAGCAAATCCTTGTTTTGCTTTTCTTTCTGCTGAAACTTTAATTAATTTGTCAGCAATGTCTTGAATCTTTTTTCTTACAATTTGTTTAGTTCTTTGCCAATCTGTTCCACCTAATGTATTAATCTTTGGAACTACTCCTTCATTTTGAGAATATTTAGTTATTAAATCTATTTTTTCAACAGGAATGTATAAATTCTCATTATTTTTATATTTAATATGTAAGTAATCTTTCAGTACTCCACTTTTTTCTAATGCTATTATTCCTGAGTATATTCCAATGCCATGTGCTTCATGAACAACATAATCTCCAATATTTAATTTGTTTATGTCATTTATCTTTGTGCCATATTTGAATTTACTTTTATATGAAGAAACATAACTCTTATTATTAAATATGTTATTTTCTCCTATTAAAACATATTTATCATAAATAAAACCATTATTTATTTTATTTTCAATAATGTTTATAGCGTTTTCAACTATATTGAACTCGTTAGTTATAATTACATTGTGATTAATATAATCTTTTATATTATTTATAAGTTTTTTTGAACTTAAAGAAATAATAATAGTTTTATTAAAATGCAAATAGTTTTCTATATCAGAATTAAACAATTCTATATTACCATTGTAATTTGTAATATCTTTAACATCTAGTTTTATTGTATAGTCGTAATTAGTTGCAGATATATTATCTAAATTCATTAAAAATATTTGTTTATTTGACTTTATTTCTTCTAAATTGTGAATATAGTTTGTTTCATCATCTTCTTTATATGATTCTTTTAATTCCAAAATGTCTTCTCTAAGTTTATTGTGAGATATTTGTATTTGATTATAATCTTTATATACAATAACCAAATTATCAAAATAATCACAAATAGACTCTACTTTTTCATATTTTATCAATAGCTTTTGTTTTCTAATTGCTTCTTTATTATCGCTTATAAACTCACTTGACGGATATATCTTTATGTTTTGAATAGAATCTGTTGTAAGTTGAGTATCTATATCAAATCTTCTAATTGAGTCAATTTTATCTCCCCAAAACTCAATTCTTACCGGATTATCCTCTAAACAAGGGAATATATCAAGAATAAATCCTCTATTTGCTATTTCTCCGGTCTTTCTTACAAGGTAATCAATAGTATAACCAATTGAAAAAAGATCAGAAACGAGTTTTTCTTTTTTTATAGTATCTCCTACTTTAATATTTATTATTGAGTTAATCCATTTTTCTTTTGTTGGTAAATATCTTAATAATCCCATTAAATTAGTAACTACTATATTGTTTTTATTATTAATAATCTTGTTTATTGTTTCAATTCTTGTAAACATTAACTCTGGACTGGACGCAATTGCTTCTTCTAGCAAAAAATCATCTACAGGAAAAAAAAGAGCATTTTTATTATAATTAACTAAAGAATCATATAATTTGTTGGCTTCATATAAAGTATTTGTTACAACAAGAACATTGTTATTGTTAATTGAATTAATATATACATTTAAAAACTCATCATTTGAACAAAGAACTGAAGTTTTGTTTTTTATTGTATTATCAATTTTGTCATTAAAAAAATCCATTTCTCCTCCAAATATGATTACTTTTTATTATATTTATTCATCAAATTAGAAAAATCTAACTCTAAATAATCTAATATTATTGAATTTGAAACATTAATTACTTCATTTATAATTGCTTTTTCGTCTTTATTAAATTTTCCTAGAACATAACTCTTTTTGTCAACACTATTATTTTTAGAAATACCGATTTTTAATCTTTTATAGTTTTTTGTATTTAAATTCTCTTCAATATTTTTTAAACCATTATGACCAGCACTACTTCCAGATTCTTTTAATTTATACTTTCCAAGTTCTAAGTCCATATCATCATGAATAATTAAAATGTCTTTTAAGTCTATCTCGTAGTAATTCATGATTTTATTTATTACCTCACCTGATAAGTTTATATATTTTAACGGTTTTAAAAATAATACCTTATTTCCTTTTATCGTTTCAATAGAATAAATTCCGGAAAATTTGGTTTCATTAAGCTTAATATTATTGTTTTTACAAAAGGAATCTAATATTGAAAACCCAACATTATGTCTTGTGTTTTTATAAATAAGTCCAGGATTTCCCAAACCAACTATTAATTTCATAAATCACCTCTAGATTGTTTTAATCTAATTTTATCTCTTCTATTTCATCTTTTTCATTGATTACTTTATATGATCTTCCTAATATATCTATTGCAATTACTTTTTTATATCCATTATCTGTTTTAATCTTTTCTCCAAAATATGGCATTCCTTTTCTGCATTCTTCATAAGTGTCGTTTTCATAACCTAAACAACATAGTAATCTTCCACATGCTCCATTGATTTTATTTGGAGTTAATGCAAGATTTTGATTTTTTGCCATATTGATAGATAAAGAATCAAAAGATTTTAAAAAGGAACTACAACACAAACACCTTCCGCAAGTTCCTAATCCACCAACTTCTTTTGCTTTGTCTCTAACACCAATTTGTCTTAATTCTATTCTTGTTTTATAAATATTAGCTAAATCTTTAGCTAATTTTCTAAAATCAATTCTTTCGTCCGAAATAAAATGGAAAAGCAACTGACTTCTATCGAAAGTAAAGCTTGCATTTATAATAGTCATTTTCAAATTATTTTGTTCAACTAACTCCGATCCTTTTTTCACAGCTTCTTTTGCAAGAATTAGATTCTTTTCGTAAGTCTTTACATCTTCTTCGCTTGCTAATCTTAATACTATTTTTAGAGAACTATTAATTTTGTCACTATTAATTTTTGTTATATCAGATACAGCTTTACCAAACTGACTTCCTCTTTCTGTTTCTACAATTACA
>CAZKBC010000010.1:0-14673 GCA_964551265.1 uncultured Muribaculaceae bacterium
CAATCTTAGTATGCCCAAGATACTTAGCCACCATAGTAACAGATGCACCACTATTGATAAGTAAAGAGGCACAGGAATGTCGAAAGTCATGAAGTCTAATATGTTTTAAATCAGCATCGTCTGCTATCTTTTTACACATGCTACGGACAGTTTTAGGATTGAATGGACTAATACCATTATCTTCACCAAAGATGAACATAGAGTCATTAAAATTACGAAACTTAGATAGCTCGTTACGATATTCAGAAAGATGCTCCAACAGATCATCACAAATAGGTAATACACGATTACTATCTCTAGTTTTAGGAGCAGCAATGTAATACTCGTTAACTCGTTCAGTTTTTTTATTTTGAATTTGTTTATTAATCTTCATTTTCTTTTTATCGAAATCAATGTCTCTCCATGTTAAACCTCTAGCTTCACCACATCTAAGACCACAGTAGTAAAGTGTTTGAAAATAACATCTCCACATTGAATCTTCTTCACCAGAAATAAACTTTTTAAATTCAGGAAGAGTGTAGTATTTCATTTCTTTCTTTAATCCATTAGGATCTTTGAACTTATCCATTTTCCTATATACAGATAAGAAATTAAAATCATACCAACGAGTTCCAAAATTTAGAACAGACTTCCAATGTTTAAGAATATCGTTTTTATATCTTAGGCATATTTTTTTATTAGCAGTCATTTGCTTTTTCCATTTATTGAAATGTTCAATATCATAATCTACACATTTGATTTTCATAAACACTTTTAAATATTTATACATATTAGGGTAAGATGCTAGAGTAGTGAATTTGCATACTTGCTTTCTATCTTCAAGAAATTTATCATATAGCTCTTGAAAAGTCATATCGACAGGAACATCTTTATAATCAACAATCCAGATCAAGAAATCATGTTCTGCTTGCATAGCCTCTTCACGAGTAGCATATTTTTTACTTACCTTAGTTCTAGTCCCTTCTGAATCACCAGTAGTATATTGAACTTTATAAAAAAATGACTTACCATCCTTAGTGACACTTTTTGATTGATAAACTGCCATAGCAATCACTTCCTTTCTCGTGTGTATTAATCACTTAAAAAAGGAAATTAATCAAGATTTAGATACAACTAAATTGCAATTAGATACGAATTTAGATACAAAATCACCAATTTTTAGAGGTTTTTGCTATATAGCCATTAACGAGAAACAACGGTTTTTAAAGGGTTTTAAAGGGTAGAGTGGTATAGAAATGTCATAGTCCCACAACCCCCTGAAAGAGAGGCCATAAGCCTCTCACTTTTTTATTAGGGATTGTGAGATATCAAATATTAATTAGGCGACAATTAATATAAAAACATATAAGAATTATAGTTACAAAGTTGAGAAACGAGTCAATTTAAAGTAATTAGCGACCATAGCGTAAATTATATTAGTAAAACTGGTTTCAATTAAATTAAAGGGATATTATAGGTAGTTAAATATTTTAAGAAATTTTCATAAATCAAGTTGTGATAAAGAATTTGATTCAATAGCAAGAATGTCAAGACGGCCTCATGATTTTAGACAAAGCGGAAATAGAAAAACCTTAATGCCAGAAGACTGTACTGAAATTATTTCGTTTTTTAAAGAAAACTATAAAGAAGTTTGTGATATTCCTCATTTTGAAGAAAGACTATTAATATATGATTGCTTAAATTCATTAAAATGGATTTCCGAATATCCAAATCACCAACTTTATCATGATGTCCTTTTTAGTGAAAGCAAGAAATTAATTAAATAATGTATAGAATATGTTATTATATAAATGGTGAAGAGTTATTATTTTAAGTATAAGCAGGGCAATAAAATAACTATGATATTTGTGTAAATTTTATATAAAATTTCAAAGAAGGACATGATAATATGAAAGAGGTAATTTTCAATAAACATAATTTAAAAGAAACAGATATTAATAAAAGAGTTTACAGATCAAGGGCATTAATGATTAATTCGGATAATGAAATTCTTTTAGGATTTTGCATGAATACATATCAGTTTCCAGGAGGATATGCTGTAGAAGGAGAATCCCTTTCTGATTGTTTAAGAAGAGAAGTTTTAGAAGAAACAGGAATTGAAATTGAAAATAAGGATTATGAGCCATTTTATGTTATAAAACACTATAATCCAAATCATCCGGAAGAAGGTATTAATAGATATACAGAATTAAATTACTTTTTTGTTAATACTGAAGAAAAATATAATATAAATAATATGAATCTTGATGAAGGTGAAAAAGAAGATAACTTTGAGTTAAGATACATTAAACTAGAAGACTTTGAAAAAACACTAAAAGATACATTAAAAGATAATCCTAAAAATGAAATAGTATATCCTGAAATGCTTGGTGTTATGAAAGAGTATAATGAATTAAAAAGTTGAGGTGGTATTTTGAAATATTTAATAGTAGTAGATAGTGATGGAACTTTAAAAAAAAGTGATGGGACTATTTCAATAAGAACACAAAACATAATTAAAAAGTTAGTATCAGAGGGTCACTATGTAGTAATTTGTACAGCAAGACCAAGGTATCATACAAAAAAAGTAAGTGAAGAAGCTATGGCTAGTAAATATCTAATTTCTTCTAATGGTACAGAAATATATGATTCAAATAAAGATATAATTATTAATACTATATATTTATCTACATATGATTGTCTAAGTGTATATGAATATGCTAAAAAAGAAGATATTAGAATTATTTTTGTTGTAGATGATATAGAATATACCACTCAATTTACTAGAAATGATAATCAAAAAATATTACCAGAAGATATTAATAAATTTCTTAATGAAAATATGGTTAAACAATGTATGATAAATGGTAAGGATCATGAAAAAATATATAAATTTAAAGATTATGTTATAAATAATTTGAATGTTAATATAGTTAACTCATCAAATAGTAATAAAGAAGAAATCTGGTTTTGTATTGTAGATAGAAACGCTTCAAAAGGAAACGCTTTAATAACACTAGCTAAATATTTAAATATACCTATGTCAAACACAATAGCATTAGGAAATGATTTAAATGACATATCAATGTTTGAAGTGGCGGGACAAAGTGTAGCGGTTAATAACGCAAATGAAGAAGCTAAATCTTATGCATCAATCATTACAGAAGATAATGATTCTGATGGTGTTGCTATATTCCTTGAAAAATTGATAATAACTGAATAGTAAAATGTCTCAAAATTTCAATATTCTTATTGTTGGAAAACCAATTAATAAAACATTGGACTTGTCATTAGAACAGTCACATGTAATAAAAAATAAAGGAGTAAAAAATGAAAACGATAATAACAAATAAATATAATTTAAAAGAAAAAGATATAACTGAGGTTGTACAAAGAGTAAAAGTTTTATTAGCTAATTCTAATAATGAAATATTATTAGGATATTCAAAAAATAATTATCAATTTCCTGGTGGGCATGTTGACGAGGGAGAAACACTTATTCAAACTGTAAATAGAGAAATTATGGAAGAAACAGGAATGGAATTAAATATAGAAACTTTAGAACCATTTGCGCGTGCGTTGGGTTATTATAAAGATTGGCCAGAAGAAGGGAAAAACAGAAAAATAGAAATATATTATTATGAGGTAATAACAGATGAAAAACCAAATTTAGATAAAACACATTATACAGAAAGTGAAAAAGAAGGCAATTTTGAATTGAGATATATTAGTTTAGAAAATATAGAAGAAGAATTAAAAAGAAATGCTGATGAGTTTGGAGATAAAAAAGGTATTGCAAGAGAAATGTTAGAATTGATTGACGTATATAAAAGCAGTAAGAAGATTGAAAACTAGTAGAGTCACAAATACTTATAAATAAAGGGATAGATCATTTGTATAATATAAACTCCAATTTCCCCTGAAAGAGAGGCCATAAGCCTCTCACTTTTTTATTTATATATTATTTACAATCGTTGAAATTTTGATATAATATACAGCTAAAGGAGATGTGTGTATGATTTTACAAAGAGGGAATATATTAGTGAATGGAATTAATGAATTAAAAAAATTGAAATCAGATCCAAAAGATGGTATAAAAACAGTTATAGACTTAGATTATATGGGTAAATTTGAATTTGAAGGGAATAGAATACCTTTACTTAGAATGATGATAGAACTAAATAAAGATGAATATATGTTTTATCCTCTTCCTATTTTTAATGCTAATAATGAACAAATGATTTTTTATGCAAATTTTGAAGATAAATCAGATGAAAGCAAAAATATAGAAACAGCTATGGAAATCGTTTTAAATAATATTGAAAGAAATTATACTTTATATACACACATAAAAAAACCAAAAGAAGCAACAAATAATTTTTGGTGGGACATACAAAACAACTATATGATATTTTTTGGTAAAGAAAAAATAGATGTTATAAATTATTTCATTGATAGTTGCTTTACTCGTGATGGTGGTAAAGAAGAAATAGCAAAGAAATTAGTAAAAGCCGGATATAAAGTAAAGTAATATTTAGGTGACAATAAAATTCATAAAATATATTGACGAATATAAGTGAAAAACGGATAAGGTTTTCACTTTTTTAATTCTTAATAAACGGTTGTAGAATATGATATAATAAAGTAATAGTGAGGGTTTTTAAACATTAAATAGGAGGAACTTGTGAAAAAGCAAAACTACAAAATACTTCCTTGGGGAGCTGAAAAACCACATACATTTAATGAAATAAAAGAATTTTATAAAAAAATAATGCTTTTCCCAAAAGAAATACTAGATCAAATAATATTTTATGGTGGAACAACAATATATATTGTTGCAAAATCTTATAATGTTGAAAGAGAATTTGGAGATGTAGATATATTGGTTCCTGTTGATAAAATGGATCTAGTAAGAGAATACTTAGAAAAAATTGATAGCCTTGTCATTCAATATGATGGAAAAAAGATTGCCAAGGATTATAATATAATAAGTTCTGATGGAGTCCAAGATTTTGGCTTTAAGGGCTGTTTATTTGGAATAAAATTATCAGTGCATCCTATTTCTGAAACTAAAGAAGGAAATATTATTACAAAATAAAAAATGATGAAGTTGATCTATTAGCAAATTGTTTAATGCTACAAAAAAGTAATTTAAAAGAAATAATTTGTAAAGCAGAGTCTGATATGGGTACTTTTAATATTATTAAACACGAACTAATACTAGGGTGGAAAAAGAGGAGAATGGATCCGCATGATGAACAAGATATCAAATTTATGTATGATAATAAAAAGATACTAGGAATAGAAGAAAAGGATATTGATTTGTTTATATCTAAAATGCCTTCTTATGATGTAAGTAAAGCATACAAAAATACTGATAATGGAGTTATAGAATTAGGAAAAGGAAAATATGAAGATTTTTAATTAAGCAGTTTTTATATGTTATAAATGTTTGGAGTGATTGTAGTGAGTAGATTAATTGGTGTAACAGGCATTATGGGTAGTGGAAAAACATTTTTATGTAACGAATTAATTAAAAAAAACAAAAATATTAGTTATATTAATGTCGATGTTTTTAGATTGGATTTAAAAGAAAATAATTCCAGTTTTCAAAAAGAACTATTTAAAAATATCAAAGGATTAACTAATATGGAAAATTTAAATGAACTTATTTATAGTAGTGTAGAAAATAATTTAATATATAAAAAAATTCTATACAAATATTTAATTAAATATTTGAATTCAAATATGAAAAAATTAAAAAAAATAATTATTGTTGATTGGGCATTAATTATTGATGATGATTTATTAGATTGGTTTGACAAAATTATCTTAGTAACATGCTCAAATGACAAAATTTATAAAAGATTAGATGGTAGTTATTGGTCATTAATGGATATCAAAAATAGAATATCATTACAGTTAAGCATTGATGATAAGGTTAAAAGGTTAGATGAATTCGAAAAGCAATATATGATTGTTGATAGCGAGCAGGCAGTAGATTATGACATGATTATGGAATTTATACTATAAAAAAACAAATGAAGTATTAGTCAAAAGGAGGTAAAGCAATGGCTATAAATATATACTATGATATAAAGCAAGCATTGAATCTTAATAATCCTTCTAAAAGACGTTACTCTAAATACTCTAAAATGTACATCTTAACAACTGAAAATATTAATGGATATTATAGAAAATTAAACTTTAAAAACAAAAGAGTTTTAACAGTTACATCTTCTTTTGATCATGCGTTAAATGCCATATTATATGGATCAAAAAAGATAACAACATTTGATATCAACAAATTATCTTTTCACATGGCAAATTTAAAAATAGCTGCTGTGAAAACACTTACCTATGAAGAGTTTATAGATTTCTTTCTTAGCCCTAAAGTTTTTAGTTACGAAATATATAAAAAAATACGAATGGAACTAAATTGCGATTTTGATAAATTCTTTGAAGGTATTTATAAACACTTTGAATATAATGGCTCTCTTATTAGAAAATCTTATCTATTTCACCATGGACACAAAAGTAATGTTGAAGACAATACATATTTAACCAAAAACAATTACTACATATTAAAAGATAAGATCAATGATACTCAAATAGATTTTATTAATACTTCGATAACTAATTTAACTAAATGTATTAAAGATGAAAAGTATGATTTAATTCTCTTATCAAATATATCTGACTATGCTGAATCTATTTTCAAAAAAGATTATCTAAAGAAATACTTTACTTTCATTGAAAATAGTGTTACAAAATTATTGAATGAAAATGGTTTAATAGCGGTTGCTTACATTTATGATTATGATTCAATTAAAGAAGGGAGAAGCGATATTAATATTGAATCAAAAAGAAATGAATTGTTGACAAAGGAATATAGAACACTTATATTTAAAAGCACTATTAAAAATCTAAAAAATGATGGTATAATATTATATAAAAAAGGAGGCAATGCATTATGGAAAGTAGATCAAGTGGAGAATCAAGAAGAATAAATGTTAATTACGCAAGATCTGGAGAGTCAAATGGAAAAAGTTTTGGAGAATCTAGAACAATAGCTTGCAATTCTCCACAAAATCCTACTATTCACAGCGAAGAAATAGTAGCTTTGAGAAAAAGACTTGAAGAATTAAAAACAGAACTTCTAATTGCTGAAGAAGAAAGTAAGCTTAGAGAAGAGGTTGCTAAAATGGAGGCAAAAATAATTAGCGTTAAGATGCCAAAATAATACAGAAGAAGGTAAATATAATGAATTTTGAAGAAGAATATAGTCATCTACATAGAAATCAAAAATTACTTGTTAAAGAATTATTGGAAAGAGGAATACGTGTAGATGTATTAGATAGCGATTTAGGAATAATAAAAGCAACTTATAAAGATCATGAAGAGTTGATATTGGATCGTGATTCATCGATAATGCCATATTCTGTTTCTGTTTTAGCGGGTAATAAAATGTTAACAAAGAAATATTTGAAAACAGTTGGAATAAGTGTTCCTATAGGATGTGCTTTCAATATCTCGGAATATAAATTCATCAAAGAAGCATTTAAAATGTTTAAAGATGGTGTTGTATTGAAACCAACATTCGGTTCTTATGGGCATGATGTCTATGTTGAATTGAAAACAGAAAACGAATTAGAAAATGCAATTGAACAAATAAAAAAGCATAGAGGAGAGAATACTGAAGTGTTAATAGAAGAATATTTTGATGCTCCTGAATATCGCGTATTTATATCAAGAGATGGAGAGTATGCTGTTTTAAATCGAGAACCTGCATATGTCATTGGAAATGGACATAATTCTATTCAAGAGTTAATTGAACTTGAAAATGATAAAAGAAAAGATATAACTAAGACAGCAATGTGTTCAATTGTAATCGATGAAGATGCATTAAGATTAATGAAAAATCATAATATCTCACTACATGATGTACCTATGGAAAATGAAAAAGTAACCCTTAGATATAATTCCAATGTAGCAACGGGTGGTGTAAGTACTGATTATACAGATGTTGTTCATCCTAGTGTCATTGCTAATTGTTTAAAGGTATTCAAAGCTTTTCCTGGGCTTCCTTATGCTGGTGTTGATTATATGTGTAAAAACATAACAGAAAAACAGAAAGAAGATGATTATCGTATTATTGAAATAAATACTAATCCTGGGGCTAATATGCATATTATGCCGGGATTTGGGAAACCTAGAAATATATCTCGAATTATTGTTGACATGATGTTTCCAGAAACAAAAGAAGAACTAAACAATAATAATAGAAAACTATAATTATTATTTAAAATAAAATGAAGGAGATTATAATGAAAAAAATGAAAAATATCGGAATATTGATTGGGGTTGTAATAGTTTTTGTGTTAATTGGATACTTACTACTTAGAAAATCGCCTACTGAAGACAATAGAGTTGTTATTTATTCTGCAGCTGAAGATATAGTTAATAAAGCAATGATTGCTGAATTAAAAGCAAAATTTCCAAAATATGATATTGTTTTAGAATATATGTCATCTGGAAATTTGGCGACTAAGATAGCAGCTGAAAAAACAGAAACAATTATTGATATTGCCTATGATTTAGAAGTTGGTAGTATAGGATTAGTTTCAGAATATCTTGAAGATTTAGAATATGATAAAAGTAAATATGCAAATGAATTTGTTGTTGATAGCAAAAAATATGCTCCAGCAGCATTAAGTACCAATGCAATTATTGTTAATAAATCAGGATTAGAAAAAAAAGGATTAAAGGTTCCAGAGTCTTATGAAGATTTACTAAAACCAGAATATAAGAATTTGATTGCTATGCCCAATCCAGCTGTTTCAGGGACTGGATATATATTTTTAAAATCGATTGTTAATTCTTTTGGCGAAGATGAAGCATATAAATACTTTGATGAATTAAGTACTAATTTACTTGAGTTTACAAGTTCAGGATTAGGTCCTGTTAGTATGTTAGAAAGAGGAGAAATTGAAATAGCAATGGGTCCAACTAGTGTCGCTGCTAGATCTATATCAGCTGGTTATGATTTTGAAATAGTTTGGTTTGATGAAGGAGCTCCTTACACTTTCTATGTTATGAGTGTTATAAAAGGGCGTATGCAAAAACCAGCAGTAAAAGAAGTATATGAATATATAGAAAGTTATTTGAATGAAAAGATAAATAAGGAAAGCTTTGTTGAATCAGTTTATAAAGTTGTAGATTATCAAATTCCAAATTATCCAGATAAGGTTCCTTTTTCTGACATGAGTAATTATACTTTTAAAGAGAAAGAGCGTTTATTAAACAAATGGAATCATTAGAAAACAAGTTAAAGATAGAAAATTTAACAAAAAAATTTGATAAAAAAACAATTTTAGACAATCTTAGTTTTGATGTAAAAAAAGGTGAAATATTGTCGATAATAGGACCATCAGGTTGTGGAAAAACAACATTACTTATGACATTAATTGGTCTTTATATTCCAAATTCGGGTAATATTTTTATGGATGAAAAAAACATAACTAATATAGAAGTCGATAAAAGGAAAATGGGTTTGATATTTCAAGACTACTCATTATTTGAAAATATGAATGTGGTAAAAAACGTATCTTATGCTCTAAAATTTTCTAAAGATAAAATTAAAAGAGAATCTCGCAATGATATAGCTATTAATATGCTAAAAAACCTTGGTTTAAAAAATCATCTTTACAAATATCCGTCTCAACTTTCTGGTGGGGAAAGACAACGAGTTGCAATCGCCAGAACACTTGTATTAGAGCCTGAGATAATATTATTTGATGAACCTCTATCTGCGCTAGATGCTGAATCTAAAACATCTTTTAAAAAACTAATATTTGAAATTAGAGAAAAATATATTAATACAATGATTTAGCTGAAGCTATTTCTATGGCTGATAGAATTATGGTTATGAACGAAGGGAAAATAAATCAAATTGATACTCCTCAAAATATTATGAAAAAACCTTCTGATAAGTTTGTAAAGACTTTTGTTGTTGATAATATATTAAAAAAAGCAAAGTTACTTAATGAATTTATACAAACTGAAGAAAGCATGAAAAAATGAAAAAGAAATTTATTATGTTTATACTGCTTTCCTTTCTAGTAATTTTTTTGCTTTTTCCTTTAGTTGTACTTTTGCTAGAAGGTATTAATCTAGGAACATTAAATCTGACATATATAGAAAAACTTAAAGAATCATTAAAAAACTCAATTTTAATTGGAATAATCGTTACAATTATTTCAGTAGTTATATCTTATATAGTTACATTTTTAATTGTAAAAAACCATCTAAAAAGAAAAAATTTAATTTTGACTATTCTTACTCTTACAATTTTAGTTCCAACATTTACTCATGCTATTGGGTTTATTTCATTTTGGGGAAACAATGGTCTAATAAACAATATATTTAATACCAATATAAACATGTATGGTTTTTGGGGTATTGTATTATGTTCTATTTGTTATGGAATTCCATTAGCACTTATTATGTTTGTTGATTTATTAGCTTCTGAAAATCATACTCCTTATCAAGTAGCAAAAACATTAGGTATACCAAAATTTCAACAATTTATTAAAATAAAATTAGCATTTATTATTAAACCAACAATTTTTATTATGTTTACGGTTTTTACGATGTCTATTACTGATTATGGTATTCCGATGATGATAGGTGGACACACATCGACTTTAACAACTATGCTATATGAACAAATAGTTGGAAGATTAAACTTTGGAGGCGGAGCACTAATAAGTATTATATTATTGCTACCAGCTGTTGTTATGTTTACTTTTGGACTTATTACAAAAAACTATGGAAAGAGTGAATATAGATTAGAAAAAGACTCTTCTTCAAGTAAACTATCAAAAAGAATAGCGATATTAATATACATTTTTGTATTTCTCTTGATTTCATTTCCAATGATAAGTTGTATATTTATATCATTTACAGAAAAATTCCCTTTGAATCTTTCTTTTTCTCTAGTACATATAAAGAAAGTTATTCAAGGTGGATTTTTGAAATATCTTTTAAATTCGCTTATTATTTCTTTTTTTGCTTCATTATTTGGAGTAATAATATCTTTTGTAATCAGTTATATTGCAACTAGAATTGCTAGAATAAAAATGACAAAAACACTTCATTTATTTGCAATTTTCACTTCATCAGTTCCTGGATTAGTTCTTGCTGTTGCGTATATGCTTACATTCAATAAATCTATGATTTACGGAACAATAATTATTTTGATTATTGTAAACATAGTACGCTATATGGGAACTCCTTATTTAATTTTTACCAATAAGCTTGATAGTATTGATAAAACAATTGAAAGAACTGGTTCAACACTTGGAATCCCTCAAAAAAATATTATCTTTGATGTAATTATTCCTCAAAATCTTTCTGCTATTATTGAAGGATTCAGTTATATTTTTGTGAACACTATGGCATCAGTAACAACTGTTTTATTTTTATCAACACCATTTAATAAACCAATCGCATTAGCAATTTTGCAATTAGAAGCTAATAACCTAATTGAAATGTCAGCCTTTATATCACTTATTATTTTAATTACAAATATCTTTATAAAAACATTGATTTTCTTATTTACAAAGAATAGGGTATCAATTAACTAATGCTTTACTATTAAATATTTAAAAAATATAATAACCAATAATTTCTTATAATTATTAAATTTTTCTAACAATAATATTTGTTTAATTGATTATTAATTATGATATAATAAATTTTCAGGAGGGTTTATATGGAAGACAAAAGAAATGAAACTACAATATATATAGGAAGGTCTCATCCTTTAGCTCAAATACCAAGATATGAGACAGAAAAATCTGTGGGTATGGACATTAGATCTGCAGGAAGGTATATTTTATTTCCACAACAAAAAGTTATAATAAATACTGGCTTAGTAGTTGCAATAGATAGCAATGCTTCTTTGGATATTAGACCAAGAAGCGGAATATCATCTAAGACTCCACTTAGAATATCTAATGCTCCAGGAACAGTAGATCCGGATTATCGTGGAAATGTTGGAGTAATTTTAGAAAATACATCTTTACCTAGTATTGAAAATTGGATAGGAAACAAGTATGTAGAAATGTGGAATTATTTAAAGGAAAACGGATTGGAAAATGGTAGTCTTACTCCAAATGACATAGGAAAATTAAGAAGAAAATTAGGGAAATTATATGATTTAGTTCAAATTGAAAAAACTAAAAAATATAATCAACCTGGAATTTATGTTATAAATCCTGGTGAAAGAATTGCTCAAATTAAAATGAGTGATGATTCAAAAATAAAATTTGTAACTGAGAAATTTTTTACTGATGAAGAAATTGAATATAGTATGGGTTATACTAGAGAAGAGATTAATCAAATAATAGAACAAGAGAGAGAAACTCATTTAATTAAAGTAAAAGCTTTTGGAAGCGATCGCGGTGGAGGCTTTGGAAGAACTGGTATTAAATAATATATAAATAAAAACAAGATTTTTAATCTTGTTTTTTATTGTTCTAAATATTCTAAATAAACATTAATTTGATTATCTTCATCAATTGATAATGTTAATATAGCTTTTTCATCAACAAATGATAACTCATTATTTCCATATTTTGTTTCTATTAATGTACCTTCACCAAAAGCATTCTTAAAGTCTTCTATAGTTTTCAATCTTTTACCTGCATATCTTATGTTTTCTGTTGTTAAATCATATACAACTTTTCCATCTGCATATGTTGCTGAATATAATGTCATGGATATTATTTTACTATCATCATCTACATCAAATCCAACATTTTTGAATTTATATTTAAAAGAACCATCCATTACTATTTGTTTCATTCTACTAGAAGCTTTATTTCCTAATTTCATCCCATTAATTGAAACATCACTAACTCCATTACTTGAATCATTTATACAACCATTAACTACTACAAAACACACTATTATTATGATTATTATAAAAAAATTATTTTTCATATTTACACCTTTTTCTATAAATTAATTATATCAAACTTAAATTTATTAATATATATTCTATTTATAAAGTGTAAACTACTTATGTTGTAGAGTTATTTTTTATTATCTTTAAAAGATAGTATTAAGTTTAGTAATATTCCTACTACTGAAGCAGTTGCTAAAGCGGGTAGTTTAGTACCGAATATTGGAATCATACCACTATCGAAACTAAATGCTCCACCAATTCCAATTATTAATATAACAGCAATAACTGCTAAGTTTTTAGAACTAAACAAGTCTATTTTTTTATTTATCATAATTGCAATTCCTTGAGCTGCTATAACTCCAAATAAATATATAGATAATCCTCCAATAACTGAAGCAGGTATTGAATATACTATGTTTATTAATGGAGTAAAGCAAGAAATAATCATAGTAATAATACTTGCTGCTATAAGTACTGATACAGAGAAGTTCTTTGATATAGACATAGCACTTATATTCTCACCATAATTAGTACCAGCAGGTCCTCCAATAGCGCTTGATACAATATCACCAAGACCATCGCCCATTAAGTTTAATCCTAGTTTAGAAGCAATATCATATTTCTTTTTAGATTCTTTTTTTCTTGCTAATTCATTTACGTATATATCTAATTGATATATATGAGCAGTAGATTCAGGAATTGTTGCAATTGCTATTGGCATTATAGCAAATATTGCTTCCCAAGATGCTTTTGGAAAAGTAAATATTGGAAGATTTAATATACTATTTGATGTTATTGTATTAAATGCTACAAATGGTATATCAGTTATTACTCCAATAATAAGAGCTGCTATATATCCTGTTAATAATCCAAATAGAATAGGTAATTGACTTAGTTTTCCTTTTAAATATACTGAATATATAATTGTAGAAAATAGGGTTATTAACGCTATTACCCAAGCCCAATTAGATGCTACTATTTTAGTAGCTTCTTTAATTCCACTAGGAATTGATGCCGCATTAGATATTGCACTACCTGCAAGAGATAATCCTATTATGAGTGCAATACTTCCAGTAACTGTTGCAGGTAATACTTTTTCAATTGCTTTTTGTCCACTTCTATTAACTATCAATCCAGCAATTATTGAAACAAATCCAGACATCATTATTCCAAATTGTGCTATAGATATTTTTTCATTTAATGATAATCCTGAGAATACTTCAGCACTCATTATAGATCCAATTGCTGCTATATATGAAAAACTAGATCCATAATAAAGTGGTATTTTTTTGCCAGTTACTAAAATAAAAACCAGGGTTGCTAAACCACTGGCAAATATTGTTGTTGAAACATGAAAACCTGTTATTAATGCAACTAATACTGTTGCTGGAAACATTACTACTATTTGTTGTAAAGCAAATAATATAAGTTCAATGAATGGGGGTCTTTCATCAGGTAGATAACCAATTATTTTTTCTTTTTTCTTCATTTTTACCTCCTAAAAATTTAAAAAAAAATACTGTTTCCAGTAGATTGATTATTTTTAGAATGTAAGCTAGTCAGTAATAAAAATAATACAATCTGACTGAGTTTGATCTAAATATATTTCGGATATCCTAACAATTAATTATACACAACATATTTTCTATGTCAATACTTTTTATATATGTAGAGTTACAATTGATGTGACACCACTTGAGTATAAAAAAAAGCGATTATCC
>CAZKBC010000011.1:0-1371 GCA_964551265.1 uncultured Muribaculaceae bacterium
AATCAAATCTATTTAATATACTTTTGTTAAATCCTTGATATGTTCCTCTTTTTTCCATCTCTTTATCTATTTCGTTTAATACTGAAAATTTTTTTGTTAACCAAATAGGTTCTATTAAATCACTTTCTTTAGGATCTCCCGTAATTCTATGAATTACAATATCTTCTTTTAGGTATTCTAATTGATCACATACTATATCTTTATATTCATTTAAGGATAGTATTTTAAATTTATCTATATTGTATAGTTTTTCTAATGCAGTATCTTTTAAAATATGTAACATATGTATCTTAATTCCTTGTATATCTAAAGTATTTAAAAATTTAACTGTATCTATCATCATGTCTTTATCTTCATAAGGTAATCCATTAATAATGTGTACAACCACATTAATATTATTACTTCTTAATCTTTTAACACAATTAATAAAACAATTTAAATCGTGACCTCTATTTATTAATTTAGAAGTATTTTCATGTATTGTTTGAAGTCCTAATTCAATAGTTAGATATGTTCTTTTATTAAGTTCTATAAGATATTCTAATACATCTTCTTCTATTGAATCTGGTCTTGTTGCAATACTTAAACCAACTACATTTGGAATACTTAGAGCTTTCTCATATAAATCTTTTATTTTATTAATATCTCCATAAGTATTAGTGCCTGCTTGAAAATACGCAATATATTTATCAGTATTCCATTTATTATTCATAATATTTTTTATGTTTTCAAATTGGGTATATATATCTTCATATTTATTCCCTGCAAATTCACCAGATGCATCTTTAGAACAATATATACAACCACCAACCGCTACTTTACCATCTCTATTTGGACAAGTAAAATTACCATTTAAACTAATTTTAGATACCTTACTATTAAATATAGTAAAATAATGATAGTTTAATGTGTGATATCTTTTATTATCTAATGAATATTTGAACATAAAATCACCAACATCATTATACTATAATATTACTTTATAGTATAATTATCTTGGGTGATGTAATGAGACTAAGAAATATAAAAGGTTCTAAAGAAATAGTTCAAAATAGTAAATATATAATTAATAACTATAAAGATAATAAAGGTAAATGGAATGAAGTTTTTAATAATAATAATCCTATACACCTAGAAATAGGTATGGGAAAAGGTAAGTTTATATTAGAAAATGCATTAAAATATCCTAATATTAATTATATTGGTATAGAAAAATACGATAGTGTATTAATTAAAGCTATTAAGAAAATTGATATTAACAATATAGATAATCTTAAGATAATTAGTTGTGATGCTTCTAATTTAAAGGATATATTTGATAAAGAAATAGATACTATATATCTTAATTTTTCTGATCCTTGGCCTAAGAAA
>CAZKBC010000011.1:1381-14632 GCA_964551265.1 uncultured Muribaculaceae bacterium
TTACAAGTGAAATATTTTTAGATATTTATGACTATATATTTAAAGATTTTAAACATATTATAATGAAAACAGATAATAGAAACTTATTTGAATATTCAATTAAAACATTATCAAACTATGGATATGTATTTACTGATATATCGCTAGATTTGCATACTTCCATAGATAGAGATATAATTACTACAGAGTATGAAGATAAATTTGTAGAAAAAGGTAATATTATCTATATGTTTGAAGCAAAGAAATAAAAATATGTTTATCGAATAATGTCTTTATGCTATAATGTATTTAGAGTAGGTGTGGTATGAAGAAAATAATACTATTGATGATTGCTATATTTATATTTTCTGGATGTAGTGTAAAAAATATAAAAGTAGATAAAGATACTATTATAAATACCATGTTTAAAGAGAAAAGTAATCTAACTAATACAACATCTCCTGGGTATAAATACTATATTCCAAATGAAGTTGTACTAGTTGGAAGGAACAATTTTAATGAAAAACTGTATACAAAAGGTAATTATTATTACTTATATGTAGATGTAGTTAGTTACTATAATAAAGTAAAATTAGAGTATGAAGAAAAAGATAATCTATATTATTCTAAGAAAATAAATAATAAAGAAAAAGAAGGATATATAGAAATATCAAAATTAAAAGACAGTTATTTTTTACAGATTATGTATAATTATGGTAAAATAGAAGCATATGTTAATGAGGATGATATAGAGAAAACTTTAATTGATTCAGGATACATTCTATCTTCATTAAAGTTTAATGACTTATTAGCAAAAACAAAGTTTGGTACTATTGATGACTCTAATAATGAAGAAAAATTAAATATATTTGTTCCAAGAAAAGAAGAAGAATTCTTCTTAAATCCTAGAGAACAACAAATTGAAGAAGAAGTTGGAAAGGAAGAATAATTGTATGGGTTTATTTGATAAAATAAAAAATAAGTTTGATGATCTTTTGTATGAAGATGAAAATGAAGAGACTATAAAGAAACCAAAAAAAGAAGAAAAAGAAGAAAAAATAAAAGTTGAAAAAGAAGAGATTAAAGAAGAAAATGTTTCGGATTCTTCTTCAGTTATAACTGAAAGAGACTTATTTAAAACTGATCCAAAATTTAAATTTCCAATTAACTTCCCTGATGATGATGAAGTTGAAGAAGAAAAAAGCTCTCAAATTAATGCATTAAAAGAAGAAGAAGAAAGATATAAAGTAATTGAAACAAAGACTGTAGTAGAAGAAAAAAGAGTATTTAGACCTACACCAGTTATATCTCCTATATATGGAATACTAGATAAGAATTATAAAAAGGGAGATATTGCAGAAAAGAATACTAATGGTGTAACCGATTCAAATGGTAAATTAGATTTAGATAGTGTAATTAGAAAAGCATATGGTGAAGTAGAAGTATCTAAAACTGTAACAAGAGAAGAAAAGTTCTTTACAACAGAAGAAATGCCTATTGAAAAAGAAGCAGAGATTAATTTATTTGAAACTCTAAAAGAAGAAAAGAAAGAATTACCAAAAGAAGAAAAACCATTAAGTAGAGTAGAGATAAATGAAACTGAATACGAAGAAGAAAGTTACGATATAGATGAGATAGATAAAAAAATTAAATCTATTGATCAATTATTAAAAGAAACTGCTGATGATGACTTTTATTCATTAGTAGACAGCATGTATAAGGATGAGGAGGAAGAGAAGTGAGTTTTATAGAATTCTTGGAATTATCATTACCTATCATTCTTTATATAGTAACAATAGTAGCGGTAGTTATATTAATTATTATATTACTTAGAACAATTAAAATAATGGATAAAATTAACTTGATAGTAGATGACGTAGATAGAAAGGTTAAATCTTTAGATGGAGCGTTTAAAATGATAGATAATGCAACAGATAGAATATCATTAGTTATTGATAAAATAACTGAAGTAATAGCGGCATTTGTATTAGGTCTATTTAGTAGAAAAAATAAGAAAGGAGATGAAGAAAATGAAGAAGGGAAGTAAATTTGCTTTTGGGGCTTTAATAGGAGCAGGATTAGGTTTATTATTCGCACCAAAAACTGGAAAAGAAACTAGAAAAGATTTATCTTTAAAAGTAACTGAAATGTTTGGAGAGTTAAAAGACTTAGATATGGAAGAAGTTAAAGAGAGTATCGAAGAAAAAATAATGGATATTAAAAAAGATATTAAAGATCTAGATAAAGAAAAAGTAGTAGAACTAGCTAAAGAAAAAGGAACTGAATTAATGAAAAAAGCAGAAGAGTTAGTTGGTTTGGCAAAAAAGACTGGAAAACCAGTAGTAGAAGAAGCAACAAACGCTATAAAGAAATCAGTAGTTGATTTATCAAAAGAAGTAATATCAAAACTAGAAACTAAGAACGATAAGAAGTGATTCCTATCCTTTTGTTTTACAAAACTTGACAAATATTTATTTTTGTGTATAATATATCTCATAAATTTAAAGGGGGAAAAAATTTATGAATAAAGATGAATATGTAAAAGAACAAAAGGAAAACATAAAAAACGCAATAAAATCAGAAAGAAAACTTAATAATACTGTGACTTTTTTGACTTTATCAGGTGCTGCAGTTTTTGCACTTATGCCTTATTTTTTGGGAGAACCTAATAATTATACTATTCCAGAAGATAGAATTACTCCTCTACTTTTTACAGCAGCATATCTTTCAATAGGAGTAGGTTCTAGAATATATCAAAATAGAGCAATAAAAAAATTGAGATCAAAAAAAATAGAACTTCCTACAGATGAAGAAATAAATGAACACAATTTAAAAGCATATCATTTAGAAGAAGCAGCAAAATTAAAAAGTAAAATACTATAAAAAAAAGCAATATATATAATTGCTTTTTTTATTTACTATAATATTCTACTATTAATGATTCGTTAATATCAGCAGTTAATTCAGATCTATCAGGATATCTAATATATGTGCCTTCTAACTTATCTTTATCAAAAGATATGTATTCAACTGTCTTAACAACTCTGTCTAATGCTTCTTTAACTGATTTTTGTGCTTTTGCGTTTTCTTTTACAGATATTTTGTCTCCAGGTTTTACTTGATATGATGGAATATCTACTTTATTTCCATTTACAAGTACATGACCATGGTTAACAAATTGTCTAGCACCATTTCTTGAATTTGCCATACCCATACGGAATACTATATTGTCTAATCTACTTTCAAGTAGTTTAAACATATTCTCACCATGTAATCCTTTTAATTTAGAAGCTGCTACATAAACTCTTTGTAATTGTCTTTCTCCTAAACCATAAGTAAATCTCATTTTTTGTTTTTCTTTTAATTGAATTCCATAGTTTGATAATTTACTTTTTCTATCTTTTCCATGTTGTCCAGGTGAATATGGTTTTTTTAATAATTCTCTTCCAGACTCTAAAGTTGACATTCCAACACGTCTACTTCTTTTATAAGCTGGACCTGTGTATCTTGACATTTTTCCTCCTTCAATACTTACTATTAAACTAATTGAATATAATACAAATAGATAGGGTGTTCTTATTGTACTTTCGTTTAGCAGCCGCAAACTAATCATAACTTTCAAAAAACACATCATATATTTTATTATAATGCTGCTCAAATGTTTAATGCATTTGTATTATAATATCTTTTAATATTTAAGTCAATAATATTTTTTGATAAAGAACTTAATATATTACATATTATTTATGTTAATCTATCATTTAAAAAATAGTGAAAATATGATAAACTTATTATAGTAGGAGGACTTATGGAAGAAATAGTATTGTTTATAGTTACAATATATGTAATTGCTATTGTACTCATAATAGCAGTATTGTTTTCTATTAGATATTTTAATAGTAAAAAACATAAAAAAGAAATACTTTCCCTTGATAAACAAAAGAATATTGTAATAGATCCTACTATAATGACAGAGTTATCAAAAGCTGAAAGTTTAATAAGAAATGAAAACTTAAAGATAAGATGTAATAATTGGAATAAAGGAATAGATAAGATTAAAAAAGAAGATGTTCCTTTAATAAATGATTTAATATTAGAAACAGAATATTCTTTAGAACAAAATAATTATAAAGAATATATAATAAAGAAGAGTAGAACTGAAATAAAAATATATGAAACATTAGAAAAAAGAGATAAAATATTTAAAGAAATTCAAGAGATTACTTTAAGTGAAGATAAATATAGGGCAATAGTAACTGATTTAAAAGCTAAATTTAGAGATATTACTAAGACATTAGAAAGTACTAAACTAGATTATAAAGAGTTAATTAGACCTGTACAATTACAAATAGAGACTATAGAAAAAAGATTCCAAATATTTGAAGAGTGTATGGAAAATCAAGAATATGATGATGTTAAAACAGTAGTAAATTCAATAGATACTATGATTAAGCATATGCAAACTGTTTTAGATGAATTACCTTCAATAATATTAATGTTAGAAAATCTAATACCTAAAAGAATAGAAGAGATTGAAATATTATCTAAAAAAATGATTAAAGAAGGATATCAATTAGATTATTTAAATATTGATTATAATATTGAAGAAATAGATAAAAAAATAAAAGATATTGAATCTAAGATTAGAGTACTAAATTTAGAGGATGTCTTATTAGAACTTAGAACTATTATTGAATATTTTGATTCTTTATTTAATGATTTAGAAAAAGAGAAACAAGCTAAGAAAAATTTTGAAGATCAAATAATAGCGTTTAAATCAAAGATTACTAAAATAAATGATGTTACTACTTGCTTATATGGAAAAGTTAATGATGCTAAATGTAATTATGAGTTATCTGATGATCAAATAAAAGAATTAAATGAAATTGCCTATGATTTAAAAGAAGCTAATAAATATTTTAATGTATTATGTGATGTTACTAATACATCTAGTTTTCCTTATTCTAAATTGTTAATTGATTTAGAAGGATTAATGGTAAAGTTAGGTAATGTAGAAATAAAATCTAATAAATATATGCAAACAGTTGGAAATATGCAAGATGATGAAAAAAGAGCTAAAGAACAACTAGAAGAAATAGAAGAATTATTAAAAACTACTAAATATAAGATAAGAGATTATTCAATTCCCACTATTAATAATAATTATTATGTAGAATTAGATGAAGCTTATGAAGGAATAAAAGAAATAGTAAAAGAATTAGCTAAAAAGCCAATTAATATACAAGTTCTAAATACTAGAGTAGATACTGCAAGAGATTTAGTATTTAAGTTTCATAATACTACTAATGAATTAATTAAGACATCTCTAATGGCTGAGAACGCTATAGTATATGGAAATAGATATAGAGGTAAAAAGTCATATATAGAAGAAGGGTTAGATAAAGCTGAAATATTGTTTAAAAAGGGAGAATATAAGAAGTCATTAGAGTTGGTTTTAAATACTATAGATATGATAGAACCCGGTATACATAAGAAACTTCTTAATTTATATGAAAAAGATGTTTGACATCAAAAAAATATAATGATACAATCTTGATATCAAATAGTGATTAGTAATAAGTACTTTTAATGATTATTATAGAGACTTAATGTTTGGTGTAAATTAAGATATTATTAAAAAGAAAATACATACTATGAATTTGAACGTTTATTACGTTATAATAAATAAGTGCATAGAATACTATGAACTAAGGTGGTACCGCGATTATTCGTCCTTAGATTTATAGTGTTTTTTTATAGGAGGATATATGTTTGAAGAACTAAAAGAAAGAGGATATATTTATCAAGCTACTAACGAAGAATCTGTTAAGAATATGATTAATAATAAGAAGATTACATTCTACTTAGGAATTGATCCTACAGCAGATAGTCTTCATATTGGACACTTTTTTGCGCTTACTTTAGTAAGAAGATTGCAAAAAATGGGACATCATCCAATAATACTTATTGGTGGGGCAACTGCTTTAATAGGAGATCCTTCTGGAAGAAGCGATATGAGAAAATCTTTATCTATAGAGCAAGTTGAACACAATAAAAAAGAAGTTATGGAATTAGTAAAAAGATTTGTAGATATGGGTGGAGATAATCCTTGTAAAATAGTCGATAATTCTACATGGATGAAAGAGTCATATATTGAATTTATGAGAAAAGTAGGAATACATTTTAATGTTAACAGAATGCTTTCTACTGATAGCTATAAGAAGAGATTAGAAGAGGGTGGATTAACATTTTTAGAAATGGGATATATGTTGATGCAAGCATATGATTTTGTTCATTTAAGTGAAAGTGATAATTGCATATTACAAGTAGGTGGTTCTGATCAATGGGCTAATATGGTAGCGGGTACAGAACTTGCTAGAAAGATGAATAATAGTGAAGGAAAAGATAGCAAAGGATTAGAGGCTGTTACTTGTCCATTATTAGTAAAAGCAGATGGCGAAAAGATGGGAAAATCAGCATCTGGAACATTATGGATATCTAGAGAAAAAACTACAGTTTATGATTTTTATCAAATGTTTATTAATTCATTTGATGAAGATGTAGAAAGATTATTATCATTCTTTAGTGATTATTCAGTATCTGATATTAAAAAAATGTGTAAAGAAGATATAATAAATGCTAAGAGAGTTATGGCTTATGAAGTAACTAAGTTAGTACATGGAAAAGAAGAAGCTTTAAATGTTGAACAAACTTCTAAAGAAATATTTGAAGGTAATAATTCAAACAATATGCCAAGTATTAATGTAGAAGGAAAAAATATTAATATATTAGATTTGTTAGTAATGACTAATTTGGTACCTTCTAAATCAGAAGCTAGAAGGTTGGTTGAACAAGGTGGAGTTACTTTAGATAAAGAGAAGATTATAGATCCTAACTATATAGTAACTAAAGAAGAAGTAATAATTCAAAAGGGTAAGAAAGTAT
Organism: uncultured Muribaculaceae bacterium; assembly: GCA_964551265.1. Classification (GTDB taxonomy): domain Bacteria; phylum Bacillota_I; class Bacilli_A; order RF39; family UBA660; genus JAAYGD01. The sequence continues at coordinate 8,306 of CAZKBC010000011.1, forward strand.
ATTTAAAAGTGATATTAAATGAAAAGGTTTAATGAAATAGATGAAGAATTTATTTGTTATAATTGCAATAACATAGTAAAACCATTAATATATACATCGAGAGATCATTGCAATTATTGTTTATATTCTAAACATTTAGATATTAATCCAGGAGATAGATTATCTAGTTGTAAAGGGGATTTAGTTCCTATCGATATAGAAAAGCATAAGGATACTTTTAAGATAATATATAAGTGTAATAAGTGTAATGAAATAAGAAAAAATATAATAGCAAATGATGATGATTTTGATACTATATTAGAAATAATGTCAAAAAAATAATAAGTTCTACTTATTATTTTAATTTTTTTATTTTACCATTTTCTTCTTTAACTTCAACCTTTTCTTTCAATATGTCTTCTACTGGGAAATTGTTTGTATATAATAATAGTGATATTTCTTTACTTATATTACTTCTTTTTTCATCGGGCAACAAAGAATACAAATACAAGTTGTATAAAAAAGGTTTCCCCATATGAGAGTTGAGTATATTTTCAACTCTATTTTCAATTTCTTTTGATTCGGTTTCTTCAATAATTCTTTGCATTAATATTTTTCTCTTGTCATATATGTTTTCATTATCAAATAAATTATATTTCAAAGCAATATCAATTATCGGTTCAAAATCATATTTATTATAACTAGGTACATCTTCTTTTGTTTTATATTTGTTAAGGAAACTAATAAAATCAGAACCTGAAGGTATTAAATAAAATTTAAAATCCTCATTATATACCATAATCATCACCTCATTAAGTTGATATTCTAGCACAATATTAAAATATTATCAATTTGTGTATAAAAATATTAAAAAGTAATATAAAATGAATATATAGTGAGGTTTATATGGATGAATATAAGATGGCATATTCTAAATTTTCTAATGAAGAATCTTTAGTTATGGGAAGAGAAAAAGTATATAAAAAATTAATGAATTTAGAAATAGATGGATTAAAGGATACTGAAGAATATACTAAACAATTAAATGTATTGGATTTTATAAATGAAACGTTTAAAAATAAAATTGATAAAACCAGATATCAGCTTATAGATTTAATATATGCATGTGCATATATTAAGAATGAACTTATTATTATGAATGTCAATGATGAAGAAAGTATAATGTATAAACATGATGATTTATCTTATAGGTATTTATTTAATTTATTTTTTAATAAAACTATTGAAAAGATTGAAAGAGTTGGTTCAGTTAATTCAAAGGAGTCAATTAAATCTTTTTCAACTATAAAATATAATAAAAGAATGTCATCAACTCAAATTGATTTTGATAGGTATATAAGCGAAGATATAAATAGAGTATATTTATCCATGATTCAAGATAAAATAGATAATACTAAAGATAAAAAATTAAAAGAAGAACTTATAGAAGCTAAGTATAAACTAATATATATGAATTATAGTTTAGAATCTGAGATGTTACAAAGTAATTATAAAGTTGATGAGATAATACCTCTAAAGGCTAATTTTTTTATAGATTATTTAGGAATATCTGAAGAGAGAGCATATAATCTTTTTAATAGAATTATTTTTAATAATTTAGTTAAAAACAAAAGAGAAATACTTGAATATTCTGATCGAGAGATTAAAGCTAATGAATTAGAATTAACTTTAAGAAGTTGTTATATTAGGGCTAATTTATTTTTAGTAAATGAAGATTCAATAATTAGAGATAATATAGAATATTATGATGAGGTTTCAAAGAGAGATTATTTTGATGGTTATTCTAAAGGAGATATAATAATAACGGATTCTTATAGTAGCGCAATGAAAGATAAGGTTAAGTATAAAGCGTTAATCATTAAATAACTTGATATAAATGGTATATTATATTATAATTAACTAAGGTGAGAATATGAAAAAAAGAATTATTGGAATAATTATAATGTGCATTGTTTTCATACCCATTTTATATTATGGTGGGAATACTTTTAAATTTGGAACTACAATATTAGGCATGTTAGCACTTAGAGAGTTATTAAATTTAAAAGAAACAAAGAAAAAAATACCACCATTTGTAAAATTTTTAGCATTTATATCTTGCGCATTTATTACGTTAAGTCAATTTAATGTTGATGATTTTTCTTTATTTATAGATTATAGAATAATATCTTTAATGTTTATTTTCTTTTTAATACCATTAATAATTTATAGTGATATTGAAAAGTATAATATAACAGACGCTATATATATACTTGGAATTGTATTAATGATAGGTTTTGTTTTTAATTTAATGATATTTGTTAGAGAATATGATATAAAGAGATTTATATATCTATTTATAATTGCTGCTGCAACTGACTCTTATGCATATGTAGCGGGATTTTTATCCGGAAGAGAAAAGCTTTGTCCAAAGATTTCTCCAAAAAAGAGTATTATGGGGTTAGTAGTTGGAGTAATATTTGGAACAATAGTAGCGGCATCCGTTTATTATATATATATAAATGATAGTATTAATATATATGTTCTATTACTTATTACTTTATTCTTATCTATAATAAGTCAACTAGGGGATTTAGTTTTTAGTTCAATTAAAAGATATTATAACAGAAAAGACTTCTCTAATATTATTTTTGGTCATGGAGGAGTACTAGATAGGTTTGATGGGTTTATATTTGTAATAATTGGGTATATATTCTTTATATCTATCATATAGGAGGAAACATGTGGATTTTTGATGCTTTAATATTTGTATTAATACTAGGGCTAATAGTTTTTGTTCATGAATTAGGACACTTTTTGTTTGCGAAGAAGTATAAAGTACATGTATATGCTTTTTCATTAGGAATGGGACCAACTTTATATAAGTTTAATAGAAAAAATGATGAAACGGATTATTATATTAAGGCATTTCCAATTGGGGGATATGTTAGTTTAGCTGGAGAAGAAATTGAAGACGATAAGAAAATACCTAAATCTAAAAAGTTACAAAGTAAAACATTTAAACAAAGATTTTTAGTAATGGTAGCGGGATCTTCATTTAATTTCTTGCTATCCATAGTAGTGTTATTACTAGTAGGTATATTATATGGCGCAACTGAAGCTTCACCTTATGTAGGGCCTTTAAGAGAAGGATATAACGCAATTAGTACCGAAATGAAAGAGGGAGACAAAATTCTTGAAGTAGGTAAATATAAAATTAATACTATGAATGATTTGATGTTAGTTTTAATTGATAGTGAATATATTAAAGATGGTATTAATTTTAAGTTAAAAGAAAAAGATGGAGATATTAAGAATGTATTTATTGTACCAACTTTAGAAGGTAAAAAAGATGATGCTAGATATTTATTTGGATTTGAGATTACTCAAATAAAAAGTAAAGAATTTAAAGATATTATTCTATATCCAATTAAAGAGTTTAAAGATAATATAGTATCTATGATTAAGATATTAAGAGGATTATTTAGTGGAAAAATAGGTATTGAAAATATGGCTGGACCTGTTGGAATATATTCAACGGTAGAAAAAAGCGTAAATACTGGATTAGAACCCACATTATCCTTAATAGCGTTTCTTTGTATTAATATAGGTTTTGTAAACTTACTACCTATTCCTGCATTTGATGGAGGAAGAATATTCTTCTTATTAATAGAAAAGATTAGAAGGAAACCATTACCATTAAAAGTAGAAAATACAGTCAATGTTATAGGATTTGTATTACTTATGATGCTTATGTTAGCGGTTACAGTTAATGATATTGGAAGATTACTTGGGAGGTAATTATGAATGGTAAAATATTTAAACATTATAAAGAGATAGTAGAATGTGAATTTCTAGATGACGATTATTTTAGTAAGAAGTTGGTGCATTATTATAAGAAATATGCGAATACATGTAAATTAGATGACACAGAATGTTTAAAAAAAGCCAAGGAATTAGATTTAGCTATGCATAATTATATAGAAGATTATTATTTTTCTATGGAATTAAAATCTAAGATAAATGTAGAAGCAATAGTAAAAGATGATGATTCATATTTAGATGATTTTATTAACTTTCTAATTAATTTTTTTGAACAATATAATCCAAAAAAGAGAGTTAAACCAATTACTAGGTGGATTTAATGAATAATTTAAATGTTATTTTTATGGGAACACCAGAATTTTCAGTTCCTATATTAGAATATTTAATAGAAAACACCAATGTTATTGGAGTTGTTGTTCAACCTGATAAAAGTGAAAATATTAGTCCAATAAAACAACTAGCATTAAATAATAATATTAAAATATTTCAACCTTTAAAGATAAGAAAAGAATTTAGTGATATTTTAGATATGAATCCAGATATAATTATTACTTGTGCTTATGGTCAAATAATACCAAAAGAAATATTAGAATATCCAAAATATGGATGTATTAATGTACACGCTTCTATACTTCCTAAACTTAGAGGTGGAGCTCCAATTCATAGAGCTATACTAAATGGATATAATGAAACGGGTATTACAATAATGTTTATGGATGAGGGAATGGATACTGGAGAAATAATATCAGTAGAAAGAATACCTATAGGAGATAATGAAAATGTAGGATCTTTACATGATAGATTAAGTAAATTGGGTAGAGATTTATTATCTAAGACATTACCTAATATAATATCAAATAATATAGAAAGAACTAAACAAAATAATGAAGAAGCCACATATGGTTATAACATAAAAAGAGAAGATGAAAAGATTGATTGGAATGAATCTACAATTAATATATATAATAAAATTAGAGGGTTAAATCCATATCCAGGAGCTTATACTACTTTAGATGATAAGATATGTAAAATATGGGAGTCAAATAAAGTACTAGGTAATTATTCTGGTAATATTGGAGAAATAATTAATATTGATTCTGGAATACATGTAAAAACAAATGATGGAGTAATAATAATAACTACTTTGCAATTAGAAGGAAAAAGAAAATTAAATTATAGAGAATTTATTAATGGTAGAGATATTGTTGGGAAGGTTTTTAAGTAGGTGATTTATGGATGATAAAACTAAAAAGATAGTGTTTTTTGTTTTCTATGCTTTTTTATTCTCATTCGTAATATTTGCAATAAATGGAAATAAAAAAGATAGTAATGTAGGTATAAATAATAATAAAGAAAAAAATCAAACTATAGTTAAGAATTATGGTTTTACTCATATAATAAATGATTCTATAGAATTAACTGGTAAAGTATTTGGATTAAAAACTCTAACTACTAAAAAAGAAAATAATATTGAAACTGTATATTATGAAGATGGTACTAATATATATATAAAAGATGGAGAAGAGTTTGTTAAATATGAAGGTAAAATCATAGATAATATTGATACCAAATTACTTGATATGTTATATGTACATGAATTATTAGGTGATGAAAAAATAAATGAAATTAAAGAGAAGACAGATAATACTGTTAAGGTACATAATAGTAAAGTAGATATGTATGTAACTATGTATTATGATGAGAATCAAGATTGGTATAAGATGATTATTAATAAAGATGATTATAAAATAGAAACTAGATTTTATGATTCTGATAAAATTGAAGATTTTAATGTAACTATAAAATAAAGGACATTGTCCTTTTCCTTTTTTTTTGGTACAATTGTTTTGGTGATTTTTATGTATAGAAAGATTTTGGGATTTGGGTTACTACTATCAGTATTAGATCAAATAATTAAATATTTGATAGTAAGTAATCTAAATTTAGCAGAAGATATAGAAGTAATAAATAATTTCTTCTATATAACTTATATAAAGAATAGTGGGGCAGCATTTGGAATATTACAAAATGGAGGAATTATATTTATTATTTTATCTATAGTAGCTCTTATAGGATTAATAAGATTTGTTATAGTTGATAAGAATATTACTAAACTTGAATCGATTTCTTATTCTTTAGTTTTTGCAGGAATATTGGGTAATTTAATCGATAGAGTATTTAATGGTTATATTGTTGATTATTTAGATTTTTATATATTTGGATACAATTTTCCGGTATTTAATTTAGCGGATATGTGTATAGTAATTGGCTTTATGATAATAATATATAATATGTTTATAACTAAAGGAGATGCCAATGAAAATAATAATGGTAGAGGAAAAAAGCGACATAAGAGTAGATAAGTATTTAATAGATATATTAAATATAAGTAGAAGTAAAATTCAAAAATTAATAGAAGATAATAAGATATTAGTAAATGATAATATAGTAAAGAGTAGTCATATTGTTAGAGTAGATGATGAGATTAGAATAGAAGATATTATCGAAGAGAGTATAGATGTT
>CAZKBC010000012.1:0-14601 GCA_964551265.1 uncultured Muribaculaceae bacterium
TAATATTAAAATTTTAAAAATATGATTTAATAAATATTAAAAAATTAAATTAATATGTTATAATATAACTAGATTAGAAGTTAGCACAACACTTTATTTATGCCCCAGATTTAAATATAACGAATTTCCTAAATGAAGTTCGTTTTTTTGTGTATAATATATCTAGGTGATAAAATGCGAAATTATGATAAATTGAAGGAATATATAGAAAAATCCGAAATTAGACAATTTAATGAACGATTGACTATTAGACTTTCTAAAGAATTAGCCGACAATTATGATAAAGGAATATATAAAGATTATTTAGAAATAAATAGTAAACATATTGAACTTCTAGATAGTTTAAATATAAAATATAAAAACGATAAATTACCTACTTTCTATTTTTATATAGTGCCTGAAAACAATTGTGTAGAACTTTTAAATGTGCCCGAATATTTTGCAAAGAAAAGCAATGGTGGAGGTAGACCGGTAGAAAGTTTTGATAGTGATAGTTATTCTAGGGCTTATGGTGTAAGTCAAAATATTGCATTATCTAAACAAACGGGTATAAGTTCTAGAGAAAATCAAATTCATGAATTAGCGCATTTGGTAACTTTAGAATTTAATCTTAAGCATGCATTTATCTGTGAGGGAATTGCAGAATTAATTCCACTATATATACTAGATATGGCAGACGAATTTGATGAACACAGAGAAGTTTTATCTTCACTTACGGAAGATAAAATTTATACAATAAAAGAACTAATTAATTTTGATAAGTCAGGTCTAGGCGGAAAACCATTAGTTATGAATAGGGGTTGTTCTTTTGAACAAGGATATGCTTCATCATATCTAATTATGAGAGGAATTATTGATATTATAATAGAAAAATTTAATATGTCTAAAATCGAAGCTCTACAATTCTTTTTAGATACATGTAGTAATACTGATTTGTATGGTGAAAAATTTATGGTAAAATTGTCAGAAATATTAGATGTTGATAATAACGAATTTTTGAATTCAAAAAATATTCAATTACAAGTAATTAAAAATTTAAATACAAACAAAAGGAAAAATCATTTATAATTAATAGAGAGGCGAAACCTTATGTTAGAAAAATATATGGAACAAGATTTGAAGCAACCAAAATATTTATTTCATGGCAGTCCAACGTTGTTGGATAATGTTGAAATTAGAAAATCTCATGATTCGGGTGGTGTAGAGCACAATATTGATGTGGCCGTATTTTTAACCCCGTCATTTTTAATGGCAACAGCATATTCCTTTAAAGATAAAATCAAAGAATTGAGTTCTAATAGAGGCTTAGAATATGATTTTACAATTAGTAATTATGCAAATTTTCCGATTATGATAATGGACAATGTTTTTATCCCTGAAAATTTAGAAGGTTATGTATATGTTTTTGAATATGATATAAAATATAAAAATGACCCAATCGGATCATTACAATATAAATCTTATTCAGATTTGAAACCGGTAGATATTTTGAAGATAAATTATGATGATTTCAAATCATTTTATGAAATTACTCAAAAAACAAAATGATTTTATAAAACGTTTTGTGCTTATTGTTTAACTACAGTGTAATATAGAAGTTTTCAAAACGAAGTTCATTTATTGTGCGTATATAGTATGAATTAAATAGGAGATGTTAATGAACATATATTTAACAAGTTACGGTATAGATATAAGATATAGTAAATATATGAATTCTTACGATGAAATTATAAGAATTTTAAAAGACAAGAATGTCGCTATAATATGTAATGCAAAACTAAAAACTCAAGACAGAGCAAATTCTATTATAGCTAAAAAAGAATTGAATAAGCATGGAATTAAAGCGGATATTGTAGATTTAAATGAAGAAAAGATTGAAATAAAAAAATATAAAGCTGTATATTTTAGTGGAGGAGAACCAAAGTATTTAATGGATGCAATAATAAATAATGGATACTATGATGAAATATTAGAATTTATGAATGATGGAAATATTGTTATTGGTCAATCTGCTGGTGCAATGATAATGTCAAAAAACTACTTAGATACTTCAGAAGGAAGATTACAAATATTAAAAAATGGTTTTGATGTTTGCAAAAAAATAGTTGTTCCTCATTATGAGAATTTAGACAATGGATTATTAATACAAATTCCAAAAGATGTTTTTAAAATAAAAGATAGTGATAAATTGATTAAAATAAAATAAATCAATTTGTTAGTATTATAAAAAAACTATTTTTTCTATTTTTGCTAGAATATTTCTAAGTTAACTATTATAATAAAAAATAAGAAATGTCTATTAATTTAGAGAAAGGAAAAAAATGAATACTAAAAAGGCGAAAATATTAGAATTTTCTAAGTCGATAATTGAATTTATGAAGGGAAATTTTGAACGTTTTAACGATGAAAAATTAGAAATAATGATTAATTTGATTGATTATATAAAAAACGATATAAGCGATGAGGAATCTGTTATAATTTATAATCAAATAAACTCTATTGAAAATACTTTAAATCAAGTAATGAGTGGAAATGATTTTGACGAAAGTTTTAATAAAGAATTTATTAGAAAAGACATGAAGTCACTTGGAACAATGTACTTGATGGGAGTAAGTTTAAATAAAAAAATATATACTGTTGATGATAATCTGATTTACTATGTAATAAATAGTTTGAGGGGCGAAAAATATGATCACTATCCAATTTTATTAAAAGGTTTACTTGACGAAGAACTATTAAATGGAGTAAGATCAATGCAAGAAAAAGAACCATTAGATACAGATAGAATAAGATCAGTATTTAATAGTTTAGTTGATAATAAAATACTAGAAGATAATATGACTGAAGAAGAATATAATATCGCAATGCAAGATTATTTGGAAAAAAAAGAAATATCAAGTAATAATGAAAAGAGAGTTTTTTAAAATTTTTAATGTAATTTAGTTTATTTTACTGTTAAAATTAATCGAACTTCAAATTCGAAGTATCGATTTTTTATTGTAAAGTCAATACTTTTCCTTCTTCAGAAACTTCGGTGTTTTCAAATATGGTTTTTGCTTCTGTTAAATATTCTGTAGAATTATGTTCTGGCCAAAAGTGAAAAAGCAATAATTTTTTTGCTTTTGATAATCTTGCAATTTCCGCTGCTTGATATGCGTGCAGATGATTTTCATTAATTAGATTGTCGGTTTTTAATAAAGTTGATTCAGAGATTAATAAATCTGAATTATTAGCAAATTCAGCTATTTGATTTGCAACAGCATTTCCAGTATCTCCGGTATAAACAAGTGATGTCTTGTTATCATTTAACTTTGTACAATAGCTTGGACAACTATGATTGTTTTTTAAAAAAGATACTATCAATCCATTTATAATATATTTTGATTTTTCGTTGTATTCGTTGATATTAAAATATTGTTCTTTCATGTTTTTTATTAACAATGAATCATAGAAATTTTCTTTTCCATTTTTAGTTTCGGGAATATATAGATTAATTCTCGTATTTAATAGTCCTAATTTATGATATACATAACTTGCGTAACCTATAGATGATAAATCAGAATAGTGATCTTTATGAAGATGTGATATGAAAATAGATAAGTTGTTTAAATCCTCAGGAAAGTTTAACATTCTTGTTATACCATTTCCACAATCTAATAATATTTTACTATCATAGTAGTTAATTAAAAAACCAGGACAATTTCTATTTCCTTTGCAATATGGAGAGACACTTCCTAATACTTTCATTTCAAAAATACTATTTCTCATTATTGTTAACCTTTCTCTTAGCAATCATTTTTTCTTCTACATTAGGTTCAACATAATTGCTAATATCTTTTTTTAAATTAAATACTTCTTTAACCATGGTTGAACTTACGAATTGATAATTGTTGTCAGAAAACAGACATACGGTATTAATTTTTCCGTTACTTATTTGTTTATTGATTGATGATAATTGTATTTCATATTCAAAATCACTTAGGCCTCTCAAACCTCTAACAATTGCTTTGCATTCATTAATAATTGCTACATCTGTAGCGGCACCTGTTCCGATTATTACTTTAACATTGGAGTATTGTTTATAAATTTCTTTAATCATTTCTGTTCTTTCTTCAACCGTGAACATATTAGTTTTTTTATTAGTATTATTAAATACAGCTATAATAACTTCATCAAATAATTCTAAAGCTTGTTTTACAATATTTTCGTGTCCATATGTTATAGGATCAAAGCTTCCTGGATATAATACTTTTCTCATATATTTTTTTCACCTTCTTTCTAGTGCTATCAATAGTACTATTGTCTATAGTATAGTCAAATATATATTGACTATAATCAATACTTGCATTCTCTCTTAAATCAAATTTGTCTTTATTTATTCCATCTCTTTTAATTGCCCTTTGTAACCTTATTTCATAAGGAACATCTATAATAATTTTTAAATCACACATTCCAAAGTATTGGGTTTGAGGTAATAAAATCCATTCTAAAACAATTATTTTGTTTTTATTTTCTAATAAAAACTTATCAATATAATTTTTCATATGTTCCCAGGTTACATCAGTTAGTGTTTTCATCTTGTCTCTTGAATTAAAAACTAGTTCACCCAGTTTTTTTCTTTCTATTTCTTCATTAATAAGAATACTTGAACCAAAGGCTTTCACTAATTCTGTCTTTACTTCTTTGTTTTTTAATACTAAGTGACCAATTTCATCTATGTTTAAACTTATTATATTACCATTCAAAGATTCAAGGATCTTTGATATATATGTTTTACCACTGCCGGATTTCCCTGTAATTCCGATTATCATGCTTATCGCCCCCTACTTGAATTATATACTTAAAGAAGATATAATAAAAATACATATTTGTCATACCTAATATAACTGGAGGTTATAATATGAATATAGATTTTGAGTTGTATAGAATATTTTATGTAGTTGCTAATAATGAAAGTGTTACTAAAGCCTCAGAAGAACTTTCAATATCACAACCCGCAATTACTAAATCAATAAAGAAACTCGAATCTCAACTCGGAGGGCAGTTATTTACTAGAACAAGTAGGGGAGTAATTTTAACTGAAGAAGGAAGAGAGTTTTATAAATATATAAAACAAGCTATTGATTTTATTAAAACTGGAGAAAATATTTATTCCGATCTAATTAATCTGGAAACAGGGTGCATTAGAATTGGGATTAGTACTACCCTTGCTAAAGAGTTCCTAATACCATATTTAAAAGATTTTAGAAAGTTATATCCAAAGATAGATATAAAAATATTCACTTATACAACTAGAGACTTAATACCAATGTTAAGAAATGGTTTAATAGATATGATTGTTCTTAATTTACCTTATAAAGAAGATAAAGATATCAACATAATTTCTTGCAAGACTATTCAAGATTGTTTTGTAGTAAATAAGGATTATATAGAGATTACAAATAAAAAAATTAAACTTAAAGATTTAGAAAAATATCCAACTATACTACAATTAAAAAAATCAAATACAAGAGAATTCTTAGATGATTTTTGTAGTAAAAACAATGTTAAATTAAATCCAAGTATAGAGTTAGCAAGCTATGGTTTGGTTTTAGAATTTACAAAAATAGGATTTGGAATAGGATATGCAACTAAAGAATATATAAAAGATGAATTAAAAAATGGAATATTGTTTGAACTTGATATTGAGCCAAAATTACCTAAAAGAGAAATAGGTATTGCTACGATGAAAAACATATTGCCAAGTTTTAGTACAAAAAAATTAATTGATATGGTTGTAAAAAAAGCAAATATTTAAAAATATGATATATAATTTAAATGAGGAGAAATATATGAAAATGATAGGTTCTAAAATGATTGAAACTGAGAGAATAATTTTAAGACCCACTGAGGAAAAAGACTTGAGAACATTATTCAATATTCTTTTGTTACCCGAAGTTAATATGTATTATTTGACTTCAAAAATTGGGAAAACATACGAAGAGGATTATCCTTGGCAAATTAAAAAGTTAAATACGGCAAATAATAATGATGTTTTTCAATGGAGTATTATAAAAAAAGAAGATAACAAGTGTATTGGACAAATAAGTGTTCAAGAAAAATCAAATAGTACAATTGATGTAAGGGATATTGGTTGGTTTATAGATCCAAACGAGCAAAGAAAAGGATATGCATTCGAAGCAGCTAGCAATGTAATGGAATATATGTTCAAAGAAGTTGGAATTAGTGCAATTGAAACTTCATCAGCAATCTGTAATGTGGCATCCTTCGGGTTAATGGAAAAATTGGGATTTACTAAAAGAAGCGAAGAAACCCACAAACAAAAATATACTTTTTTAGAGGAACCCATTGAATGTTATTCCTATGGGATAACAAGTAAAGAATATTTGAGTGTTAGTAATAAAACAATATAATAAATTTAATTATTATTGTATAATTTAAATAGGTGATAAAATGGATAAAGATATTGAATATGTTAGAAAAGCAATAGAATTATCAAAAAAGGGTTATTACCCTTATGGAGCAATTGTAGTAAAAGATGACAAAGTAATAGCTGAAGCTTTTAGTGGTGATGGAGATAAATATGATCCCACTAACCACGCAGAGACTTTAGCGATAAGAAGAGCTTGTAAGTCTATTAATTCTAGTGATTTGAGTGGTTCAACTATTTATTCATCTTGTGAACCATGTTTTATGTGTTTTGGATCAATTTGGTGGTCTAATGTATCTAGAATTGTATATGGAACTTCGATTAAAGAAAGTAACATAATATTGGATACGAGTATTAATATTGATATTAATGAGTTAAATAAAAAAACAGGTAATAAAATAAAAATTTTTGGCGGATTATTAAAAGAAGAAGCAACTCAAGTTATGAGAGACTGGGAAAATAAAAATAAATAAATTATATATAAAAATATATATTGGGGGAAAAATGGAAAAAAAATTAATGTTTTTAGATGTTGAAACTGGTGGACTTGACGAAACGAATGATAGTCTATTAACTATTGGGTTGGTATATTGGGAGAATGGAGAAATAGTAAACGGAACAGAAATACTAATAAGCTTACCAGATTACAAAGTATGTAAAAGAGCAATGGATATTAATAAAATTGATCTAAACTTATTAAGAGAAAATGGTTGTAGTGAAGTAGAAGCTATAAATAAAGTAAATGAATATTGTAAAGAACATTTTGGAGTTGAAAAAGTAATATTAGCGGGTCACAATGTAAGTTTTGATATTGCCTTTTTAAGGGAGCTTTTTAGAAGAAATAATGTAAATTATGACGAAAGATTTGGGCACAGAAGTGTTGACACATCATCAATATTAAAATATCTATATTATAAAGGTGCTTTTAAAGAAGACATTTCAAGTTCGGATAAAGCTTTCGAGTATTTTGGTATTGATTTTGAAGAAGGAAAGAGACATAGTGCTCTTGGAGATTCTGAAGCAACTGCCAAATTATTTAATAAATTACTTAAAGTAAAAAAATAATTGATAAAGGAGGTTAGTATGAGTTTATATCAAATTAGAGTTGAAGATAATAATAATAACGTTGTTGCTTTTTCTCATTATAAAGGGAAGGTGTTATTAATTGTTAATACCGCAACCGAATGTTTTTTTACACCACAATATGAAGAACTTCAAAAGTTATATGAAAAATATCAAAAAAGAGGCTTTGAGATTTTAGATTTTCCCTGCAATCAATTTGGGAATGATGCGCCAGGATCTGATGAAGAAATAGATGATTATTGTACTATAAAATTTAAAACCACTTTCCCAAGATTTGAGAAAGTAAATGTTAATGGTGATGATGAATCAATTTTATATACCTATTTAAAAAGACATCAAAAGGGATTTCTAAATAAAAAGATTAAGTGGAATTTTACTAAATTCTTAGTAGATAAAAACGGGAAAGTTATAAAAAGATATTCACCAAGAGTTAAACCAATGAAGATTTCAGAAGATATTGAAAAATTGTTAGAAGAAAGCAATGATTAAGGAGGTAATTTATGTTTTTGGCATTTAAAGAATTAAAGTATTCAAAAGCAAAGTTTGCTCTTATTATTGCTGTTGTAATACTTATTAGCTATTTGGTATATTTTTTAACATCGCTAGCTAATGGACTTGCGTCTTCTTATACTAACGCAATAAACAAATGGGAATCAAATCAAGTAGTATTAACTGTTGATTCTAATGATAGTATGATGATGTCATATATGAATCAAAAACAATTTGATTCAATCAAAATTAAAGGTACTAAAACCAAGCTGGGTTTATTTCCGGCAGTAATAAACAATCCTACATCAGATAATATTCTTGATTCTAGACTTGACGTGTATTTTTTTGGAATTGAAAATGATAGTTTTATAAAACCAAAAGAAGTGGAAAATTTAAAGTTATTAGGTAATCAAGTAATAGTTGATGAAGAACTAAAAAAAGAAGGCTATGAAATTGGAGATTTTTTTGGTGTTACAGGTAGTGAAGAAAAATATGAGATTATAGGTTTTTCTTCAAAATCAACATATCAAACAGCTCCAGTAATATATATGAGTTTAGATACTTGGCAAAAATATAGATATGGAACTAATAATACTCCAGATCTATTTAGTGGAGTTATTATTAAAGGTGAAAGTAATGATTTAGAAAAAGAATTAATTTCATATACAACTGATGAATATATTTCAACTTTACCCGGATATAATGCTCAAGTATTAACTTTCTCTGTAATGATAGTATTTTTAATAATAATAACTGCATTTGTTTTAGGAATATTTATATATGTATTAACTATTCAAAAAACAAGTATGTTTGGAGTAATGAAAGCACAAGGAATATCAAATTGGTATATTGGGGGATCTGTTATTATACAAACATTCTTACTTATTACGATAGGTCTTATAATTGGTTTATTCTTTACGATTTTAACGGGTATATTCTTATCAAACGTTATACCTTTTGCGATTAATATATTATTTTATTTAATAATTACTACATCGTTCTTATTGTTTGCGTTTTTTGGAGGATTATTCTCAGTTAAAGCAGTATTAAAAATTGATCCTTTGAAAGCAATAGGAGGTTAATATGAAACCATTAATAGAGATGATCAATGTAACTAAAGATTTTTTACAAGGCGATAATATAATAAATGCTCTTAAAAAAACAAACTTTGTTGCGTATGAAGGTGAACTAATTGGAATTATTGGACCTTCTGGATCCGGAAAATCAACTTTTTTAACTATATTAGGAGGTTTGCAAAAGCCTACAACAGGAGAAGTCTTGCTAAAAGAAAAGCCTTTTAGTAATTTAAATATAAAAGAAAAATCAAAAATTAGACTTGAAAATATAGGATTTATATTACAATCTTCTAACTTAATTCCTTTTCTAACTATTAAAGAACAAATGGTATTATATAATAAAATAACAAACTCAAAAATAAATCAATCTTGGATGGACGAATTATTTTCAAAACTAGAAGTAGAAAAGCTTAAAAATAAATATCCAAACGAATTATCTGGTGGCGAAAGACAACGTTCAGCAATTGCAAAAGCATTATATCATCAACCTTCAGTTATTTTTGCTGATGAACCAACAGCTAGTTTGGATACAAAAAAAGCATATGAAGTAGTAAAATTATTAGCGAAAGAAACTAAAGAACAAAAGAAAGCAACAATTATGGTAACTCACGATGAGAGAATGCTTGAATTTTGTGATAAAGTTTATGTTATAGTAGATGGAGTTATTACAGAAAGAGAATAGATATAATTAACAAAACAGATTCTAATTAGTTTCTGTTTTATTAATTTAAAGTATATCAGTAAGAGGCTTAAATTGATTGAAAAAGAAAGAATAAAAATATTAAATAAAAAAAGTATAAATACAAATGGTGAATTTGTTGTATATTGGATGCAAAGTAGTCAGAGAGTTGAGTACAATCATGCATTAGAATATTCTATTAGAAGAGCTAATGAATTAAAAAAACCCTTAATCGTGTATTTTGGGTTAACTAATGATTATCCGGAAGCTAATTATAGACATTATATGTTTATGATAGAAGGTTTGTTAGAAGTTGAAGAAGAATTAAAAAAAATAAATATAAAAATGATTATAAAGAATATATATCCAGAATTAGGCGCAATAAATATATCTAAAAAAGCTGTATTAATGATTACAGATAGAGGATATTTAAGACACGAAAGGAATTGGAGAGAGAAGGTGGCACTATCAATAGAAATACCATTAGTTCAAATTGAAACAAATCTAATGGTCCCAATTGAAGAAGTTTCTAACAAAGAAGAATATAGTGCATTTACTATTAGAAAAAAATTACACAAGTTAATTGATTTTTATACCAAGCCTATTAATATGGAAGTATTAGAGATCTCTTCTATTAATCTATTTAATGAAGAAAAAAGTATTAATCTTAATGATATAAGCAATTTAAATATAGATTATATTGTTAATAAAAGCATTTATTATAAAGGTGGAACAAGTGAAGCAAAAAATCAATTATCAAATTTTATTAAAGATAAAATAAATAAATATGATAAAAATCATAGTGATCCTTCTTTAGATTACCAATCAAATATGTCTCCTTACCTTCATTTTGGACAAATATCTCCTTTATATATTTATAAACAATTAGTAAACGTTAACAATAAAGAAAAATATCTAGAGGAATTAATAATTAGAAGAGAACTAGCATTTAATTTCGTTTATTATAATCCCAACTATGATTCATTTGAGTGTTTACCTAATTGGGCGGTGATGTCATTAAATAAACATTTAGATGATGAGAGAGAATATTTTTATGATTTAGAAACATTTGAAAATTATAAAACACATGATATATATTGGAATACTGCTCAAAAAGAGATGATAATAACTGGTAAAATGCATGGTTATATGAGAATGTATTGGGGCAAAAAAATAATTGAATGGACTAAGTCTCCAACTGAAGCTTATAAAATAATGATATATTTAAATAACAAATACAATATAGATGGAAGAGATCCAAATTCATATGCGGGTATTGCTTGGTGTTTTGGAAAGCACGATAGACCTTGGAAAGAAAGACAAATATTTGGTATGATTAGATATATGAATTACGAAGGATTAGACAGAAAATTTAATATGAACGAATATGTAAATAGAATAAATAAAATGTAATTAATAAACATAGTTAATATATATTGTAAACAAGTGATAAATAGTATTGTAAAATATTATGTATTTTGCTAAAATTAAATAAAGATAGGAGGAAAAATATGAAAAGAAATGGAAAAAGAAATTATTATATAATTGCATTGTTTGGAATTATATTATCACTTGCGGTAGGTTATGCGCTATTTGCGGAACAATTATCAATAACCGGAACAGCAACATCATCAGGTACTTTTGATGTTGAGTTTACTACTGCGACAGTTGGATCATCAAGTCTTGCCGGAACGCCAACTGCAGTAATATCTGCTGATAAAAACACATTAACATTAACTGCAAGTACACTAACTCAACCTGGAGCATTCGTTACATATAATGTAACTGTAACTAATGTTGGAAGTATTCCGGCAAAATTAAAAGCAATAAATGTTACGGGAAATACTGACCCAGAATTAACTGTTACCACTCCAACTTTTACGTCAGGAACAGTAATTAACAATGGTCAAACATATGTTTTTAACATAACTGTCGATTGGCCTATAGCTTCTACAGTAGGAAGTAGAACCGTAAATTATACCGTGACTTTAAATTACCAACAAGCTCAATAATAACTGAATAAAGCCACATAATGTGGCTTTTATTTTTAAGGGGCAAATATGAAAAGAAGAAGAAGGAAGAAAAATAACTATATATATGTTTTTATTGTTATTGCTATAATAGCTTCTTTATCTGTTGGATATAGTTTGCTTAATGATTCTTTAAATGTAACTGGATCAGCCACTACTGTATATTTAATATCTGGATCAAAATTAAATGTTAATTTGATACAAACAAACAATAGATATACAACGGGTACTATTCCCACTAATATTACTTTTTTAAATGAAGTATTAAATCAAAATGAATTAACAATTAATTTTTCTAGACCAAATACTAGAGGAAAAAAATATAATTCTAATTTAATAATAACTTTTTCAAATCCTTATCCTTATAACATGACTTTGGGAACCTCTACTGTTCAACTAATATCTGGCACGCAAGTACAAGGGTTAACAGTTTCTTTAGGTAAGACCACTTTAGTTCCTGCAGAAACGGGGACTTTAACTGTGGCTTTTAGTAACACAAATAAAGCTCCCGCAAATATAAGAGCTATGATAAGCTATAC
Organism: uncultured Muribaculaceae bacterium; assembly: GCA_964551265.1. GTDB lineage: Bacteria > Bacillota_I > Bacilli_A > RF39 > UBA660 > JAAYGD01. The sequence continues at coordinate 12,327 of CAZKBC010000012.1, forward strand.
AACAAATGGAGTCACACAATATTTTTATTACAATGTTATAATAGCATAAGGAGAGTTATGCAAAAGAATAAAAAGGGGACCATATTATCTATAGTTGTTTTTATATTTGGGGTATTATTACCTATTTTTTTATGGAAAACGGGGAATAGTTTTAATTTATATTTTAAGCCTGTTATTTGGATATTATTATTAATAATGGTAGTATTATTTTCTAAAAAAAGAAATAGAGCTTATAACTTTAATAAAAAAGCAATTTTTGAAATATCGTTGATGGCATCTTTAATATATATAATTTCATATTATTCTTTAGGGTTAATAATCGGATATAGTAAATCTCCATTTGATAGATCACTTATTGGAATATTAAAAAATATTTGGATATTTATTCCATTCATTATATCAAGAGAAATAATAAGGGATTATATAATTAAATCTACTCGAAAAAAAACGAAGTTTCTAATTATATTTATTAGTATTACTATGATATTTTCGGATATCCCATATAATACTTTTTCTTCATATTCTAGCACTCTTGCTGATATAATAGAATTTTCTATTAAGACGTTTTTACCATTAACCTGTTTAAATATATTTTTAACATATTTATGTGTAAGGGAAAGTTATAAATCTAGTTTAATATATTTGATTCCAATAAAAATAATAAGTTTATTAACTCCTGTATATCCTTATAATTTATTCTTTATTACAATAATAATCGAATTACTAATTCCATTTATTGTTTATACAAAAATAGAGAATCTATTTAATTTAGTGGGTATTTTATCTATATATAAAAATAATGATGTGTCATCAAAAATAAAAAAAATCCTTTTTCTTTCTTTTTTAATATTAATGTTATTATTTACAACAAGAATGTTACCAATATCTCCAATTGTTATTTTAAGTAATAGTATGTATCCCTATATAGAAAGAGGAGATATTGCGATTATCAATAAAATAGATTCTTCACAAATAAAAATAAATGATATAATAGAATATAGACTAGATGATATATATGTTATACATAGAGTAATAAATATTAAAAATACAAGTAAGGGTAAAACATATATTACAAAAGGGGATAATAACAAATCTAAAGATTCTAAACCTGTTTATAAAGAACAAATTAACGGAAAAGTGGTTGGGTTTGTACCTAAAGTTGGATACCCAACAATTTGGATAAGAGAATTTTTAGATAGAGCAAGAGGAATAAAGATTAGGGAAGGGGATAGATTATAATGGATGATAAAAAAGAAAAAAAACTTCTTATATTTTTACTTATAGTATTTATAATTATATTAATTAATGGTGCTTATAAATCCATTATGATTTTTTCTGAGCTAAATGGGGGAAAAAACAATTTAGTATATACTAACACATCAAAAATAGATTACTCTGTATACATTGATGAAAATGATTTTATTACTAGCAAAGTACTTGGTGCTGGTGAAACATATATTAGTTCTTTAACAAATAAGATTAATATGAAAATGAATTATCAATATAAAGGAAGTGAAGCTTTACCTTTAAGTGTCAAACATAGAGTTGTTGCAACAGTAATGGGTATTTATAATGAGAGTCCAACAGAAAAATATAATAATCCAGTAATATGGAAAAAAGAGTATGTATTAGTTGAAGATGTAACTAAAAATTATAATGATAAAATACTTGATATTGAAGAAAAGTTTGAATTAGATTGGAAAACATATAATGAAGATGTATTAAAGTTTAAAGAAAACTTTGCCATTCCTACTCTTGCTAAGTTGGAAGTAAAAATGTTTGTTTATATTGAAGGATCAAATGATAAATTTGAATTAAAAGAAGAGAAAGAAGTGGTAGCAAATATACCTTTATCTGAACAAGTATTTAGTATAGACGCTAATTTAAATGATGTTGAAGAAAAAACACTAAGTTCTAAAGATATAACATATTTACAAGATAATCAAAGAAAACTTGGAATGTATGTAGTAGTAATTGTGTTGATGATAGCTTTAATATTAGTAACTATAAATAAGATAATGATGTTTAAAAAAGTTAAAACATTCCATAGTAAGATAGAAGAAATTAAAAAAGATTATAATGAAATCGTTGTAGAAACAAAAAATATGATAAATACTAAAGGTTTAAAACCTATTGCAATTACTTCTTTTGATGAGATGCTAAATTTAGCTGATAGTTTAATTACCCCGATAATGCTATATGAAGAAGATAGATTAGCGTGTTTTTATATAGTAAAAGGTGATGTAATGTATATGTTTATTATAAAAAATAAACC
>CAZKBC010000013.1:0-14548 GCA_964551265.1 uncultured Muribaculaceae bacterium
AGCACAAATAGTTGCAAAATATTTGAAAGAACAATATGCAATTCAAATGGTTACAGGATCGCAACCGATTGCATCTACAACTTTATTTTCGGAAGATTGTCCAGCTAATGCAGGATTTATGCAAGCAACAGAAGGCGATTGCCAATATGATATAGTTATTACTGGTTCGGAAGCAAAATTTGCTGTAAGAATAGTAGGAGCAGGAAGATTTGCAAGATGGACAGCAGGAACTAAAGATGGAGAAACTCCAATAGTTAAGTTATCAACTGGTCCAGTAGGTCCAACAGTTTGGTCTACTGCCGATGATACTGCTATACGTCCTTAATAATTATTAATAAAACATATTAGAAATAATATGTTTTTTTATGTCCACTTTACATTTATCGGTTTAATTTAATAAATGATTGTGATACTATTAATATAATTGGGAGGGTATATGAATTATATAAGAAGAATGATAAGAAGCATTAAAATGATGGATAAATCTTTATTCTTTTTAACTTTAATATTATCATTATTTGGTTTATTTATGATATTTAGTTCTTCTTATGTAAAAGCTAGTGTAGAAGAAGGAAATGCTCTTAAATACTTATTTAAACAAGGATTTATTATTATTGCGGGCTTTACTTTATATTTTATTGTAATTAATTATTCTCTTTCGAATTATAAAAGAAATATTAAATTCTTTCTGTCATTAATTATAGGTTTATTATTTTTTGTATTAATATTTGGAAATCCAATCAATGATGCAAAAAGTTGGATAGAATTACCATTCTTTAACTTGCAACCTAGTGAAATTATTAAAATAGTATTATTAATATATATGGGAGTATATTATAGTACCTTTAAATATAATACAGATAATTATGTAATAATGTTAACTCCTATATTTATTGGGGTTGTTATAATAGGTTTAGTTGCTCTTCAACCAGATTTAGGAACCGCTTTAATAATATTTTTTATAATGACTTTTACTTTTTTTACTATTCCTATAAAAAAAGAATATAAGAAAAAAATTTATAAGTCGTTAATATTCATGGGAACAGCTTTGGTACTCGGACTCACATTAATATATTTTTTAAAAGGCAATATATTAAATAAGAGATTACAACAAAGACTAAATTATGGAAATCCTTGTGAGTCATATAATGAAGTTGGTCCGGGATATCAAGTATGTAATGGCTTTATAGCTATTAATAGTTCTAGTATATTTGGAAAAGGAATAGGTAATAGTACTCAAAAATATTTATATTTACCAGAAGCTCATACAGATTATATATTTCCAATAATAATAGAAGAGTTGGGATTATTGGTAGGAATACTTATAATAATTTCGTATGCTTATTTAGTCTATAAAATATTAATCATTGCTAAATCATCAAACAATCTAATGGGGGGAATTATAGGATATGGAGTTGCTATATATATATGTAGTCATATATTTATTAATTTAGGAGGAGTCTTAAACGTTATTCCTCTAACAGGCGTTCCTCTTCCATTCTTAAGTTATGGTGGATCATTTACTTTGAACTTATTAATATCTATAGGTTTTGTACAAAGGATTGCAATAGAAAACAATATATTTATGAAAGAAGAAGCAATTAGAAATAAAATAAGGGAAAAATAATATATAAATAAAATAATCTCTTAGGAGGTTATTTTTTATGAAAAAGAAAATATTTATTATATTAGGTGTAACAACATTATCAATAATAGGATTATATTTATACTTTGACAAAGAAGAAAAAGTAATAATAGAACCAATTGCAAAAGAGATAACTAAAGAAGAAATAATAGAAAATTGTTATGTAGATGTAAAGGGAGAAGTGGTAAATCCTGGTGTATATGAATGTGAAAATAATAGTAAAGTAATAGATATTATAAATTTAGCGGGTGGACTAACCAAAAATGCTGATGTAAGCGTGATAAATTTAAGTAAGACTGTTCATAACGAAATGCTTATAATTATTTATAATAAGAAACAAATAGAAGACGCTAAAAAAAGATTAAATGAACCCACTATTATTGAAGTAATAAAAGAGATAGAAAAAGAATGTATATGTCCAGATGTTGTAAATGAAGCGTGTCCATTTACAGAGCCAATAAAGGAAGAGGAAATTGTAAAGGAAGAAAATGTTATAGAAGATACGAATACCAAAGTTAATATAAATACTTCAAATAAGGAAGAACTTATGACTTTACCTAAAATAGGTGAAGCTAAAGCTTTATCAATTATAAATTATAGAACTACTAAAAAATTTGAAAAAACAGAAGATATTATGGAAGTATCAGGTATAGGAGATTCAATATTTAATGATATTAAAGATCTTATTGAAGTATAAGTATATTCTTATATCTTTATTAATAATAACATTTTCTTTTTTTTATACTAATATTGATAAGAAATCAAAATATATAGAATCAGATACTTTGATTAAAGGATATATTCATAATTATAAAATAGATGGTAATAAATTAAATATAGAAATAAAGGGATTAGAAAGTATTGTTGGTAACTATTACTTTAAAGAGCAAAAAGAAATTGATGACTTTAAAGTTACTTATAAATATGGAGATTATGTAAGTATTAACTGTATATTAACTAAACCAAAAGATAGTGGCTTATTTAATCAATTTAGTTATAAAGAATATCTAAAACAAAATGGTATTAATTACATTATGAAGATAGATAAAATATATAAAGAAAAGAATAATAATAAGTTAAGATATATAATAAAAAACATAATTGTATCTAGAATTGAAAGCATACCATTATCCAAGAAATATCTTTATGCATTCATTATAGGAGAAGAATTCTATTTAAATTCAAACATTAAAGATAGTTTTCAAGTCAATGGAATTAGTCACCTTTTTGCGGTATCCGGTTCTAATATAACTTTTGTAGTAGCAATATTATTAAAATTAATAGATAAATTTAAATATAAATACTTTATTATATTTTTATACGTATTAATATATATGTTCTTAACAGATTTTACGGCATCCATTGTAAGATCTGGGATATTCTTTTTTCTTTTTACATTAAATAAAATATTTAAACTTAATATTAAGATAATTGATCTACTATTTATAACATTATCTTTATCATTAATATTTAATCCAAACCTTATATATAGCGTTGGTTATCAATTTTCGTTTATAATAAGTATGTATTTAATATTATTTCAAAATTTAATAAAGAAATATAAATCATTTATAGGAAGTTCATTCATAGTAGCTTTAATAGCGTTTCTTTCAAGCCTTCCAATAGTTTTAAATAATTTCTATGAATTTAATTTATTGAGCATTATACTAAACATTCTATATGTACCTTTTGTATCCTTTATATTATTCCCATTATCATTGATATGCTTTATATTACCTTTTTTTGATAAATTATTATTTATACTTACTAATGTTTTAGAATCTAGTTCTATTATATTCTCCAATATTAAAACACTTACATTTATAATAGGTAAACCTTCTATTATGTTGATAATGCTATATTATATATCCATAACAATACTATTAATTAATATCAAATATATATATTTATTACCAATACTTATTATCATAAATAAAATATCCTATTATACAATTACTCCCACTATTGAATTTATTGATGTGGGTCAAGGAGACTCTATATTAATTAGATTGAATAACGATAAAGATATTTTAATAGATACTGGAGGTATATTAAAATATGAATCTAATTTTAAATTTGTTAATGAATTCTCTATCGGAAATGATGTTCTAGTCCCATATTTAAAATCTATTGGAATAGATGATATTGATTATCTATTTATTACCCATGGTGATATGGATCATATTGGGGGATCATATGATTTAGTTAATAAAATAGATGTTAAAAATATATATTTAAATGGAAGTATTAATGAATTAGAAGAAAGATTACTATTATATAATCCAATATATTTAAAAGAAAAAGATACACTAACTATTGGAAATGCAATTATAAGAGTTTTAAACCCGTATAAAGAAACAAACGAGAATGATTCTAGTATTGTTCTATATATTGAAATAAACGGCTATAAAACGCTCTTAATGGGTGATGCATCAAAGGTAGTAGAAGAATATATTATTAATAATTATGATTTAGATATTGATATATTAAAACTTGGTCATCATGGTTCAAAGACTAGTACTTCAGATATATTTATAAAAAATATAAATCTTAAATATGGTATAATTTCAGTAGGAGAAAACAATAGATTTAAACATCCAAATAAAGAAGTATTAGATATATTAAATAAATATAATGTAAATATTTATAGAACTGATGAATGTGGTAGTATTAGGTTTAAATTAAAGGATAAATTATTAATAAATACTAGGAGATGTTATGAAAGATAAATTATTTTTAATATATGGTGAAGAACCTTATTTAATTAATAAAAAGATAGATGAAATAATCGATTTTAGTAACGCTGTTATTTATGATATGTCTACTTCTTCTATGGAAGAAGTAAGAGAAGATGTAATGAGTTATTCTTTGTTTTCTAATAATAAAGATATTTTATGTAAAAATTGTTTATTCTTAACGGCATCTACATCTGATAAAGATAATATAACTATATTAGAAGATATATTAAAAGTTAAGTTGGATAATAGATTAATATTATCGGTAGAATCAGAAGTAGATGGAAGAAAGAAAATAGTAAAAGATTTATTAAAATTAGGAACTTCTTATACATTTATCAAACTTAAAGAGTATGAAATAACTAACTATATTGGAGAAGAATTTAAAAGATTGGGATATAAAATAGATTTATCAACATTAAATTATTTTCAAAAGTTTATTGGCAATAATCTTAGCATTATTAGTAAAGAAATAGAAAAAATGATTCTCTTTAAAGATAATAAAGAAATAACGAAAGAAGATATTAACCAAATATCTTCAAAGACTTTAGAAGAAAATATATTTGAATTAGTGGATGCAGTTATTAATAAAAAAATTAATAAAGCTTTAAATATATATGATGATTTTCAAATTATAAATGAAGAAGAAATAAAATTAATAAGTATGTTAGGAGATCAATTTAGATTAATATTTCAAGTTAAGACTTTCTATAATATGGGATATACAAAAGAAGATATTATTAAACAATTAGGTGTTCATCCATATAGAATAAAACTAGCGGGTGAATCAACACTATCAATAGAAGATGCCAAGAAGTATTTATTAAAACTATTTGATTTAGATGTTTCAATTAAGACAGGAATAAAAGATAAGAAACAAGCATTTAAGATGTTTTTATTAAAAATATAGTAAACTTTTAGCTATTAAGCTTATATAAGTATTGACAACAGAATATTTGAATGATAATGTATAAATTAATTGTAAAGTGATTTCTTGCTTGTAAATCAATTAATAATTTAAAAATATAGAACTTAATAGGAATTGCAAAAGGAAAATTGATTCAATATAGATTTATTTTTTTGAGCAATGATAATTAATTAAAATATTTGAAATTAATTGTATTTTGTTTTTGAAAAATTATTGCATACAAAATACAATAAATGTAGAGTGTGGGTGTAGACATGAGCAATATAATGAGTATTATTGAACGGAATTATAATACAATTAAATTTTGGATAAGAAGTGATGATATTTGTTTATCAGATCAAAATTTTGTAGATATAATAAAATTATATTCAAAATATGATGTTGAAGTTGTATTGTGCGTTATTCCGAGCATAGTTGATCAAAAATGTGCTGAATTTGTTAATGACAGACAATTTGTCGTATCTCAACATGGATATTCTCATAAAAATTATTCGAATAATATAAAATGTGAATTGTCAGATATTAGAGACCAACAAGAATTACTTGATCAGATGTTAAAAGGAAAACAAAAAATTGAACAAATATTTAAAAAAGATGTAAATATATTGTCGCCCCCATATAGTACAATTGAAATAAAAACTCAAAAATTATTAAGAGATTACTATAGTACTCTTAGTATGTTTGGAGATTATAAAAGTATGTTTCTATTTGATAAGAACCCTTTTGTAGATATTATTAATTGGAATACTAATACTTTTGGAGGAGAAGATTTTTGTAATTCGCAAATAATACGAGCTTTATCTAAAACAAACAATATTGGTATATGCATTCATAGCAATTTTTTAAATGATGAAGGTTATTATTATTTAGAAAGATTGTTCGAAAAATTAAGCAATTCAGAAAAAACCAGTATAAGGAGGAAAAAATTATGAAACTATCTTGTCCGATAGTAGATGTTCATGCTAGTTGGATAGCTCTAAACCCAATTCACGGATGTCCTTTTTCTTGTAGGTATTGTTTTTTGAATGGTGTTGATAATACAAAGAAAGAACCAAAAATATTATGTGATGAAGAAGAGGCCGTAAATAAACTATTATCTTATAATTTATACAACGATAAAATGCCAATCTGTTTGTTTACCAGCACAGATCTTTTTTCGACAAAAAATAATATAAATTATGGAATAAATTTATTAAAAAAATTAGATGAAAGAGGAGTGAGAAATCCCATTATATTTATAACCAAATGCCTTATTCCAAATTACTTTATTGATTTGATTGAAGAATTGGAAAAGAGAATGACTTTTATATTTATTTTAAGTTACTCAGGGTTAGACAATACAATTGAAATAGGCATTAATCAGAACGATATAAAAATGAACTTTATTAATTTATTTAATCGTAATAAAAAAATATTACATTATTGGAGACCTTTTATTCCTCAAAACAGTAGTGAAGAAGTATTGAATGATGTGTTGAGTTTTGTAAAAAAGTATTCCAAAGCATCTATTGTAATTGGGTTGAAAGTACAAAATAGTTATGTAGATAACTTTGATTTTTGGCCAGAAGTAATAGAAAAAAAGAATGCAGCTATTAATAGTGAATCTATTTGGCCAAAATATGCATATGAAAAGATTTACAATACTAAAAGCTTAGATTATCCGATTTTTAGGGGAACATCGTGTGCTCTTAGTTTTATTTTGAGTGAACCAGATTATAATTGTTATTTTGGATCAAAGACTTGTTTACTTAATAATTGTTCTCAAGAACAGAATATTATTTGTAAAAAGAAATATCAAAACATTAATGTCGATAATTTAAAAAATTATTTAGAAACTATAAAACAGAAGCTAAATATGAAATTTGATTATGAGATTGATATAGATAAAAAAGTAATAATTATAGATGCTGATCTTACTACAGCAGTTATCGTAATTATTAAACATTATAGTGGTTTAGAAGTAAAGTGTAAAAAGAGTTTAACTGATCACTACTGGTCAACTAGCCATGTGGTAAATAATGATTTAATTATTTAGGAGGAATATGGTATTAGATGGAAAACATGTCTTTATAAATTTAAACAATATAATGTTTAAAATCGAATGTACAAACACTGAAATGGCAGAGAAACTATACGATAAATATAGGTGTTTTTTTGTAGAAAAATATTCAAATTCTCGATTAGCGGACATTTATATAAATTTTTCTTTTGACGAATCAAACTTCAACAAATTATCGTCTCTCATTCAAAAACATAGCAAGAAATCTTTCTTAATGCCAGGAATAGAAAAAATTAAAATAAATGAGGTTGATTTATTTCTTAGCAAAGATAGATTTGTTGTTATGGACAATAAAAACAATACTTATCAAATAGTAACAGATAACAACATATATAGTGCTTATTATGTGATGATTGAAATTATGAGTAGATCATTAGAGGATTATGGATTTTTCGTTTTTCATGCTACTGCATTTAATATAGATGATTTTCCTATTGTTACTGTTGGAAATTCTGGAAGCGGAAAAACAACGCTGATGTCTAAACTTTTACAAATTGATGAACCAAAAAAAGGTTTTTTATCCAATGATAGAGTATTAATAAATTCTAGTTCATCAAAGTACTTTCCTTTAGAAATAAATGTTAATTGTAAAACAATTGAAAACGACGAAAAATTATCGAATTATTTTAAAAAAAATGGGCAATCAATAAAAAACTCTACTTTAAAACCACATGTATTATCAGATATTTATTCGAACTTAAAATATGTTGATAGTCAAGAAAAAGGACTTTTCATTATTCCTAAAATCGACCTTACAGAAAAGAAAAAATTATTGATTACTGAATCTAATGAAGAATATTCAACTGAAGTATTAAGAAACAATGTGTTTTCTATTGTTGATAAAGAGTGCAAAAGGGATTTATGGATTAAAAAATCCAACTTATCTCAAGCCGAAAGGGAAAAAAACATTGATATTCTATTAGATAAAATAATTTGTAACGGAGATATTTATACTTTAAATTATGGGTGTGATGTCCATGGTGAAGATATATATAAGAACATACTTAAATTAAGGAGGAAATGATATAAATGAAGTACAGTTTTATTGTTCCAGTTCATAATTCTGAAAAGTATTTAAATAAGTGTATAAATTCTCTATTAAATCAAACATATGCAAACTTTGAAATTATAGTAATTATTAATAATTGTACTGACGGAAGCGAAAAAATTGTATTAGATTTTGCGAAATATAATGACAAAATAATTGTGTTAAAAACAGATGTAGTTGGAGTAGGAAAAGTTAGGAACTTAGGAATAAAAAAATCAACTGGAGATTATTTTATAACCGTAGATTCTGATGATTATATAAATATAAATACTTTAAAAACAATTAATAACAATTTGTTAAAATATGATCAGGCGGAAATAATTAGATTTAACGCCAAATATAAACAAAGAGGTAATAAGGATAACATGTTTCAAACAGAAAAGACATCAGGTTTTTATACTGGAGAAAATTGTATTATTGATTTTATAACAGAATTTTTAAATCAAAACAAGATTTTTGGGCCATCATGGCTTTATGCGATAAACAAAAACTATTTCTTAAAAAAAAAATATAAATTTTCTGATAAATTCCAAGAGGATTTTGGTTTGATTCCAATAATGATTATCAATGCAAAAACTGTTATAGTTATTAAAGAAGTATTGTACTATTACGTATTCCATGAAAAAAGTATTACAAATAATGAAAAAAACAGATGGAGAAAAGCAATAGATGTTTTATATCATTATGACAACCATGTTAAATTTATTAGTGAGAGTACTTATAGTAATGAAATTAAAAAAAAATACATCGACTATCTAAATATGACTTTGATAAGAAAGTTAATAAAACTGAATAATGAGGAAAGACAACTATATAAAGAAGAGATTAATAAGAGAGGAGTAACAATTGAAGACTATATCGACAATTATACCGATATATAATAGTGCCGAATATATTGATAATCTCCTACAAAAAATAATAAGTATTATCCCTGATAATTTTGAAATAGTTCTAGTGGATGATAATTCTGAAGATGGGTCAAGACAAATCTTGGAAAAATATAAAAAATACGATTTTATAAAGATAATATTTAATAAAATAAATATGGGAGTTTCATATTCGAGAAATATTGGATTAAAAAATTCGAATGCTAAATATGTTACTTTTATCGATTCGGACGATTTTATATCTGACTTATATTTTAAAGAGATTGTCAAAAAGATTAATGATAAGTGTGATTTAATTATTTTTGGAACTACACTTGTTTATCAAAACAAAAAGAATATGATTCCTTTTAAATATTCTGAACATATGACAAAACAAGACTTATTTAATGAAAATGTATTGTTGGATATTCCAATTGCAAACTGGGTTACTAATAAAGTTTTCAAATATGAAATAATAGAAAGAAATAATTTACAATTTGATGAAAAATATAAAACAGGAGAAGACTTAAATTTTATGTTAGAATATCTTCCAAAGGCAAACAATATCTTATTTATTAATAAATATTTATATTATTATAACAGAACGAATGAACATTCTTTGACGAAAAACAATATAAAGAATTTAGCGAAAAATACTTATCGCAACAATAAGAACATAGAAAACTTTTTTTGTAAGCATCAGTTATCGATGGATTATTTTTATCAATACAAAAAAGATATATTTATTTATGTTTTTGAGAGTGTATACAAAAGAAACATAACCAAAACCGAAAAAATGAAAATATTTAGTGAAAACATCAAATTGAATTGTGATAAAAATATACTGAAGTATTTTGATGAAAATTTTAAATTATATATATTAAATAATAACGTAAAAAATATCTATTTATTAATGGAGGAGCAATGGAAAAGACTAAATTCTCAGTAATTATACCTGCATATAATGTTGAAAAATATATCGAGAAAGCAATCAAAAGTGTAATTAATCAGAAATATGAAAATTACGAAATAATAATTGTTGACGATGGTTCAACGGATAAAACAGTTGAAATAATTGAACAATATGTTAGTGATAAAATAAAAATAATTAAACAAAAACATTTAGGAGTTTCTGCTGCTCGAAATTCTGCTTTGAGAGAAGCAAAAGGTGATTATATTGTTTTTTTAGATAGCGATGATTGGTTAGAGAATTGGTTATTGATCTATTTAAATAAAAAAATTAATAAGAGAAAACAATGCGTTACTTTTATTGGAACTTTTAAAACACATATTGAAAAAGGAGAATCCAGAAATTGTGTTTCAGAAAAATTCGAATCTTCTATGATAAATAATAAGTCTCAAGGTAAGGTCTTAGAATATTTATACTGTAAAAGAATTATATTTACCGTTTGGAGGTTTGTAGTAAACAGAAAGTTAATTGAGTGTAATAATTTATACTTTTTAGAAAACTATATACATGAAGATGAAGAATGGGTTCCTAAATTACTTGCTGTTTCAAAAAAATTTAGTTTAATCGAAGAACCTTTTTACAATTACAGAATAAGAAAAAATTCAATCATGAGTAACGATAATTATCTATTCAAACAAAAATGTTTGATAAATATTTCTTACAAGTTGTTAGAGTATTCGGAAAAAGAAATAGACAAGAATAATATATTAATGTTTCGCCGTTCGGCATATAAAAATTTATTTCAAGCATATTTGAACATTAGAAAATATTCTAATCCGATTGAACCAATAATGGATGATGAAAAGAACAAAACTTTAAAAAATATATTGATTTTCGGAACAAGTAGAGTTGGAAAGACAACGTTAGCAAATCTATTATCCAAGAAATTAAAGTATAGTGTTATTTCTGAAGATAATTTAATATCTGGTTTTGAAAAAGGATTGCCAGACACAAAAATTAATCACCACGATCGCACAGGAAATTCAGTAAGATTATTTGAACCGTTTCTAATTGAATATATTAAATCATTAAATTCATTAAACCAGAAATTAAGAGGGTTAAATTATATTATAGAAGGTTCGTATTTATCTTTTGAAAAACTAATGAATTATCAAAAAGACTTTGTAGTAATTGTTTTAGTATCGGACTTCAAATCTCCGGAAGAATATTTTAATAACATGAGACGATATGATGGGGTTTGTGATTGGACAAAGAAGTATAATGATAAAGAATTATATGAATATGCTACAAATTTACATAATTTTAATTGTGATTTAATTACTATGCTAGAAAAAAATAAGGTTAAATATTATAGTATTGGTAATAATCGCGAGAAAATATTTAATGATATTCTGCAAAATATTGATAACGAGATTAGACTATGATACGCTTAAAAAAGGAGGATATGTGAAAATAACGTTAGGAGAAAAGGATACATCAAAAAAATATGACTTTCGTGAGACTTGTTTTGGTATTTTTGAAAAAAACGGGAAAATTGCTGTAATATATAACAAAAATCAATATTCGTTAATAGGCGGAGGTGTTGACAAAGGAGAATCAAAAATAGAGGCACTAAAAAGAGAATTTAAAGAAGAAGTGGGTTATGAAATATCTATAATAAAACCCTTATGTATAATAGATTGTTTTTGGATGGCAGGAGGAAAATGGCCAATGGAATCTTTAGCCAATTTTTATATAGTAAATATTGGTGAAAAGATAAATGATGCATCGGAATGTTTTATCGAATATGTATCAAAAAACGAATTGGAGAAATTATTACCACTTCCATATCAAAAAAAAGCAATCGAATTGTATTTGAACTTAAAAAATAAAAAAGATTAATAATTATTATTAATCTTTTTCAATATAGTTATTTAAGAAATTATTTGCATCGACTAACATAAGGTTATATTCTTTATAAATTTCAACTTTTTTTTCAATACTAAAATTATATATTATTGAAAACAACTGACTAATTTTATGTTTTATATAGTCATCGGTAGTTTCGTAACCTGGTCTTTTTTTGTAGAATCTTAATTTGCTTTTTTCTAATAAAGCTTCAGAACATTGACCCAATACAATTATAAACGATTCTAAAGTTGCTTCCTCACAATTATGTTCAATAAAATCAATATTATATTGCAGATAATAAGTTAATAAAATCAATTGAAATATAATATCACTAATTTCATCCCCAATGTTTTCTATACGTCTATAATCTTCTGTTATATTTTTATTATTACTTTCTATTGTAAAAACATGACCAATTTGAACTAATAATTCATTATTTACAGTCAAATAATCCCAGTCTTTTTTTTCGGTTATTTTAAATCTATTTTTTAACAGTATAGATGGTTCGTAATATCTTTTAACAAATTCCAACATGTTATATACCTCATATCAATTTTATCAAATTGTTTGTTTAGTGTATATAGAATAATGAATTAAATATTGTCTACATAATTGCAAGCATTAATAGAAGCTGTAGTCCCATCAGAAGAAGCTGTGGTTAATTGTCTTACTATTTTAGATCTACAATCGCCCGCTACAAATATTCCATCTACATTTGTTTTACAAGATTCATCTGCTTCTATATATCCATATTTATCTAACTTAACTAAGTCTCTAAACACCTCATTTTGAGGTAATAATCCAATAGATACAAATAATCCGTCTATTTTCAAAGTTTTATCTTTAATATTAATGCTTTCTAAAGAAGAATCTCCATTTAATTTATCTACTTTAGAATTAAATATATATTCTATATTTTTTATTTTATTAATTTTTTCAATTAACTTTTCTTCAGCAGTTAATTTATCCAACATTTGAATAATATATATTTTATTAACCATTTCAGATAAATATATAGCACTTACTACTGCAGTATTTCCTCCTCCGACTATAGCAACATCTTTTCCTTTATAAAAGGCTCCATCGCATAGTACACAATAAGATATACCATTACCTATAAATTTTTCTTCATTTTCAATTCCTAAAGCTCTATGTTTAGAACCTGTTGCAATTATAATTGATTTTGTTTCATAAGTATTATATTCTGTTGTAACTATTTTTTTATTAATTTTATCTTCAACCTTTATTACTTTTTCTAACTCAAAGTCTACACCTAAATTTATTATTTGATCATATAAATTATTAGAAAATTCAATTCCACTTATACTCATAAATCCAGGATAATTTTCAATTAGTGGAGATGATGCGATTTGTCCTCCAATAGTTTCTTGTTCTAATACTAATACTTTTTTATTTGCTCTTAAAGAGTAGAGTGCTGAGGTCATTCCCGCAACACCCGCTCCAATTACTATGATATCGTACATTATGCTTTTACTTCTTCCAAGTATTTTTTTATCTCAGATACACCAATTATTTTTCTAGTAGTTTTATTCTCGTTAATTACTAGAGTAGGTGCTTGAGTAACTTCATAAGATTTAGTAATCTTTTCATTTTCTTCAGCATCAATATATTCATAATTTACTTTAGCTTTTTCAAGTATTACTTTAGCAACCTTACAATTTGGACACGTTTTAGTTCCAAATAACATTATTGAATCTTTAACATCTTTCTTTTCTTCTTTTTTAATAACTTTTTCTTTTGGCTTATCACAGCTCAAACTAGATAATTCGGTATCATATAATTTTCTGTGTTTATATTCTTGAGTTTTTCCATCATTCCAATTTTGAACTGGTCTATAATAACCTGTAATTCTACTATATACTTCTGTAGGGCCACCACATTCAGGGCATTTAAAGTGTTCACCAACTAAATATCCGTGTGTTCTACAAATTGAATATGTAGGAGACATTGTATAGTATGGTAATTTAAAGTTCTCTGCAATCTTTCTAACTAAATTAGCGGCTGATTTCCAATCGTGAAGTTTTTCACCTAAGAATGTATGAAATACTGTACCTGATGTATATAATACTTGTAATTTATCTTGTATTTCTAGAGCTTTAAATACATCTTCAGTATATGATACTGGTAGATGAGAACTATTTGTATAATATGGAGTTTCATCTTCTTTAGCTGATGCTGTAATTATATCCGGATATCTTTCTTTATCGTGTTTCGCTAATCTATAACTAGTAGATTCTGCTGGTGTAGCTTCTAGATTGAATAAATCACCATATTTTTCTTGATAATCAGATAATCTATTTCTCATATGATTTAATACTTCTTCAGTAAATTTTTGAGCTTTTTCATGAGTTAAATCTTCTTTAACCCATCTTGCATTTAAACATGCTTCATTCATTCCTACTAAACCTATAGTAGAGAAATGGTT
>CAZKBC010000014.1:0-3083 GCA_964551265.1 uncultured Muribaculaceae bacterium
GTCTTGCACTATATTTTATTCTATAGTTTCCTACTTTATAATAATCAACACTATTAACTTTGTTTCCTGTTGAATCTTCTATTTCTACTTCAACATTTAAATTATTATTTAAGGAATCTTTAGCTGTTAATACTTCTATTTTATCTTCATGTCCTAATTTAATTCTTAAGTCTTGAGGAGTTTTATTAAATCTTGCAACATTTGATGTTGTATTTGGATCAATTACATTTACTATTCTTTCTACTTTTCCAATTAATCCACCACTGTCTGATACTTCAAAATATACAGTATATATTCCCCCCTTATTTATATTTACTTTTGAACTATCAACTTTTATTTTATGAGTAATATCTCCATCTTCTAAGTCATATGCATTTGCTCCCAAATCACTATAATTCTCATTAATATTTATATTTATTACTGTATCTCCTAATAATGATATTTGAGGTCTAGTGTTAATCTTTGTTGTTTCTTCTTGTTTTTCTATTGATGTCTCTAGTTTTATTTTATCGACAAGCTTTTCTACTTTTTTTGGTGTACAGTCTTCTTTTACTATTATAGATCTATATGCTGTTGCTTTATTTCCTGCCATATCGCTTACTTTATATGTTACTCTATAATTATTAGATATATCTTTATTTATTTTTGCATTTACTACTATTTTATTACTTATATTTCCGTCTATATTATCTCTTGCTTCTACACCCGGTTCTATATATTTAGTCCCTAATTTTACACAATATGGATTGTTTCCTTTAATGTCTATTCTTGGACTTATTCTATCTACTAATTTGGGTTTTGTTTCTTGTAGTTTACTATATGCTTGTACTTTTATTGTTCTTGTAAGTTCTGTAGTATTTCCTGCCATATCAGAAGATATATACTTTATTTGATATTCTCCTTCTTGGTTTGTATCTACATTTCCACTTCTTTGTACATTTGATGATACATCTCCATCTACATCATCTACAGCTTTTGCTCCTGGATCTAAAAAGTTAGTTCCTTTTGCAACTGTTATTGTTTCAGATCCTTTTAAATTTACTATTGGAGGACTGGCATCATTTGAATTATTTATTAATCCTTCACAGTACAATTCTCCTTCTTGATTTAATGATAATCTAACATATGCTCTTTCTGATATTTTGGCATCTTCTCCATCATATCTTGGGTCTATTAAATCTTTATTGCTTACTAAAAATGATGCTTGTAGTTCTCCTACTCTTACATATATTGTTTCTCCTGGTATTTTTTTTTCTATTCCACTTAATTCGGAATATGTAACTGCACTTCCACATAATTTATCTACTATCTTTGTATATTCTTTTTCTGCTTTATTCATGTTTTTTGGAAAGAAAGTATAAATCATTAATAAAAGTCCAATTGCAAATATTACTCCTACTGTTTTTAAAACTTCTTTCTTATCTGTTTTATCCTCAGGCATTTGATATTGATATTCTTCCATATATTCTCCTTCATTATAAGAATAGTATAGCATAAAAAAAGATAGGCTTACTATCTTTTAATTACTTTTTATTTCTTTTATTTTATCTTCTATCTTTTTTGCATATTCTATAGATTCATCATAAACAAATTCTAAATCAGGCAGTACTCTTAAAGGTAATTTTCTTTTATATAGTTCTGTTTTTATAAAACCTTTACTTTTATTTAATTCTTTTATAGCATCTTTAGAATCATATAAATTAACACAATATACTTTTGCAAATTCATAATCAGAAGATAGTTGAATAGAAGTTACAGAAGTACCTGATATTGCTTTATCTCTTACTTTACTATATAGAATATCATTTATTTCTTTCATTAAGAAGCTTGATATTCTTTCTCCTTTAATTTTCATTTTCTAATTACCTCAACCATTTCAGAAGCTTCTATTATATCTCCTTCTTTTAAGTCGTTGAAATTATCTAAAGTTATACCACATTCAAATCCTTTTTGAATTTCTTTAACAGTATCTTTTTCTCTTTGAATGGTACTTATTGTTCCTTCATATATTATTTTTTCATTTCTAAGAACTTTAGCTTTGGAATTAGTTTTTATTATGCCATCTTTAATCATACATCCTGCGATAGTACCTACTTTAGAGAAGGTAAATAATCTTTTAACTTCAGCATGGCCCATTATTACTTCTTCAAATATAGGATCTAATGAATTTTTCATCATAGCTTCTAAATCTTCTAATACTTTATATATAATGTTGTATTCTTTTATTTCTACTTTTTTATATTTAGCATCATCTTTTGTAGTTATTGAAGTAATTACATTGAATCCTATAATTATAGAATTAGTAGCACTAGCTAAAATAACATCGCTTTCTGTTATAGGACCAGTAGCACTTCTTACTATATTAATCTTAGCACCTTCCACATTAATTTTTTCTAATGAATGTTTTAGTGCTTCTTCAGAACCTTTAACATCAGCTTTAATTATTAAATTTATTTCTTTTCTATCATCACCTAAAGCAGTAAACATTTCATCTATTGTTTTTTCATCTTGATTTAATAATTTATGTCTTGCTTTTTCATTTCTAGTTTCGCCAATATTTTTAGCTTGTTTTTCTGTTTCAAAAGCCATAAATCTATCGCCTGCTGCAGGCATACCATTTAATCCAGTAATCTTAACTGGAGAACTTGGTAATGCTTCTACTAGACTGTTTCCTAAGTCATCCTTTAATGTTCTTACCTTACCATAAGTAGTACCAACTACTATTGGATCTCCTAACCTTAAAGTACCATTTTGTACGAGTACTGTAACTGAAGGTCCTAAATTCTTATCAAGATTTGCTTCTATTACTGTACCTAGTGCATATCTATTCTTATTAGATTTAAAAGCTTCCATTTCAGCGATTACTAATATGTTTTCTAATAATTTATCAATACCCGTTCCATTGAGTGCCGATACATTTACATAAGAAGTATCTCCACCCCAAGTATCAGGTGATAATCCATAATCCGCTAATTCTTGCATTACTCTTTCAGGGTTTGAATTTGGTTTATCAATTTTATTTACTGCAACAATTATTGGAACCTTAGCAGAGGAAAGTCGTCAAAGAGAGATGGACTGGGTTA
>CAZKBC010000014.1:3093-14115 GCA_964551265.1 uncultured Muribaculaceae bacterium
CTGTCATTACTTTTTCAGCATTAGCATTTGGTTTATCCATTTTATTAACAGCTACTATAATTGGAACATTCGCTGCTTTAGCATGATCTATTGCTTCTTTAGTTTGAGGCATAACTCCATCATCAGCAGCAACTACTATTATTACTATATCAGTAATAGATGCTCCTCTTGCTCTCATTTCTGAAAATGCAGCATGTCCTGGAGTATCTATAAAAGTTATTTTTTTATTATTAAAAGCTATTTGATAAGCTCCTATATGTTGAGTAATACCACCAGCTTCTCCTGATACAACATTAGTTTTTCTAATAGTATCAAGTAAAGTTGTCTTACCATGATCAACATGACCCATAATAGTAACTACTGGAGGTCTTTCTTCTAATGCTTCTTTTAAATCTGATATTTCTAATTTTTCAAAATTAGATTCATCTTGAGTTTCTTCTTTTTTTAATTCTTTTTCATAATCTACCATTACTAATTCAGCATCTTCAAAAGATACAGGAGAATTAATATTTAACATAGCTCCTATACTCATAAATTTTTTAATTAACGCTACAGGATTTTCTCCTAATTCTAAAGCTAAAGATGATAAAGTCATTCCTTCTTTATAAACAACAATATTATCTTGTTTATTAGGAATATTAGATATAAGTTTTTCTTTATTCTTATACATTTCTTTTCTTTTTGCTATAAAATCTTCTGGATTTGTATAATCTTTCTTAGTAAACTTCTCTAACTTAATAGTATCATCTATATTTTTGTTTACTATTTCTTCAACAACTTCCTCTATAATTTCCTCTTCATCATCAAAACTTAGATTGTTATCTAAGTCAATTATATTTTCTTCTGTTAAAGTATCATTTTCATTAAAAGCTGATATTGCAAGCTCTATACACTTATCTAATACTTCCTTTATACTTTTTTTAACATCTATTGCATATTCCTTTACGGTCATCATAGAGTATCACCTCTTTCTTAATCAATTAATTTTTTTAATTCTTCATAAATTTCATCTGGTATTTCTGATTCAAGAGCTCTTGATAAATGTTTTCCCTTAAAAGCTTTTTCTATTACTTTTAAATCTTTTTTTATGTATGCTCCTCTTCCATTTACTTTACCAGTTTCATCTATTACTATTCCTTCGCTAGTTCTTACAACCCTAATAAGTTCCTTCTTTGGAAACCTTTCTCTTGTAACAACACAACTTCTTAAAGGTATTTTCTTTTCTTTCATAAAACCTCTATTCAAACTTAATGTTTATTCCATCTTTTCTCATATCATCTGGAGTTTTAACATCTATTCTAAATTTAGTTAATCTTGCAGCCAGTCTTACATTTTGACCACGTTTTCCAATTGCTAAAGATAATTGTTCACCCTCAGCGATCGCTATAGCATGATTTTCATCTGGATTTAATATTAATACATTAACTTCCTTAGCGGGAGATAAAGCATTTTTTATTAATTTAACTGGATCTTTATCAAATAATACTATATCTAATTTTTCTCCATTTAATTCTTTAGTAATTCTATTAATTCTATTACCTTTTTCACCAATACAAGCACCAACTGCATCTACTTTTGAATTATTAGATGATACAGATATTTTACTTCTACTTCCTGCTTCTCTTGCTACTCCGTGTAATTCTATAATTCCTTCTTTTAACTCTGGAATTTCTAATTCTAATAATCTTTTTACAAATCCATAATGAGTTCTAGATAATAATATTAATGGTCCTTTACCAGAATCATCTATCTTTGTAACATATACTTTAATACTAGATCCCATAGTTAATGTTTCTCCAGGTATTATTTCAGTTTTAGGTAATATACCATGAGCTCTACCTAAATCAATATAATAATTAGAAGCATCTTCTCTTGAAACTTGTCCAATCAATAATTCATCTTGTTTTTCATTGAACTCTTCCATAATACTTGTTCTTTCAGCTTCTCTAATCTTTTGTATTACTACTTGTTTAGCTGTTGAAGTTGCTACTCTTCCAAAATCTTTTGGAGTAACTTCTTCTTGGAATGATTCTCCTACTTTAATATCTTTAACTTTTTCTTTAGCGTCTTTTAAAGTAATATATGAATCTTTTAATTCATCTTCTTCATCTTCGGGTATCTTCTTAACTACATTAAACACTCTAAATACTTTAATATCTCCAGTTTCTCTATTAAGATCTACTTTGACATTATTCTTAGAATCAAAATTCTTCTTATATGCTGAAGCAAGCGCTAATTCCATAGCTTCAAATATAATTTCTTTAGATATTCCTTTTTCTTTTGCAACTACATTAACTGCATCAATAAATTCTTTACCATCCATGTTAACCTCTCTCCTTTGAACATACGTCTAATATATATGAATCCTCAATTAAATTTGCTTTATCTAATATTGGATTTATAATCTTTGTTACTTTTACACAATCTTCTGAAGTAATAAAACCTTCTTTATCTATTACTATCCTTAAATAATATGAGTCATTTTCTTTTATGTATTCGATGTCATCTATAGTAATATTTATTTTTTTTAATTCTTCTTCAATTAAATCTAATATTTTACTTTTCATACCTCTCCTTACCCATATAAAAAGTGGGTCTTTTTGATCCACTTCCTCGTTGACACTGTAATTATATCACATAAATATGAAAATCAATAGATTTTTATTGATCTTTTTTGTATAATTGATATGGAGGAATAATGAATAAAAAGCAAAAAGGGATTCTTATATATATATTTGGTTTAATATACCCTTTCTTAATATATGGTTTAATTTCTTTATTACCAAAAAATATTATTAGTTTAATACCAAAAAATATTATATATCTTTATATAGATTTTGTATTAGTGATATTATTATTAGCTATTTATAAAGATGAAATTAAAAACGAATGGTATATATTTAAAAATGATTATAAGAATATATTAAAGACAAATGTAAATTATTGGATTATAGGATATATAGCAATGGTTGTTCTTAATATAATAGTATCATTTATTGTTAGTAAAGATATATCTGAAAATGAAAAGATAGTAAGAGATTTACTTAAGGATATGCCTATATATATGTTCTTAGCATCAGTTATATTTGCACCAATAACAGAAGAAATATTATATAGAAAAACATTAAAGAACATATTTTCAAATAAATATTTATATTTTGCTATTAGTGGTTTATTCTTTGGATTAGCACACGTAATATATTCTTATGAAGGTATATTGGATTTCTTATATGTATTCCCATATGCAGCACTAGGAGTTTCTTTTGCGTATATGTATCATAAAACTAATACAATTTTTACACCTATTGCATTTCACTTAATACATAATTTTTCAACAATAGTTTTATCTACGCTTGTAGCGCTTTTATAAGGATGGAAAATGGAAGAAGATAACAAGAAAATTTCATATAAAATAATTGGAGTAATATTAATTTTAATTACTTTAGTTATTACTTATGGTTTTACTTTTGGAATTAAAGGCTTAAAAGTAAAAGAATATTTGGTAAAAGATAAATCATTACCAACTTCTTTTTATGGATTAAAAATAGTACACTTCTCAGATTTGCATTTTGGAAGAACTATAAATAATAGCAATATAAAAGATATAATTGAAGAAATAAATAATTTAGATGGGGATATAGTAATATTTACAGGAGATCTAGTAGATAGAGATACTAAAGTAAATACAAGTATAAAAAATGAATTAATAGATAATCTATCTAAGATTAAATCTAAGTATGGTAATTATTTTGTAGGTGGTAATCACGATAAAGTAAATAAAAGTTTTTATGAGATTATGGAAACAAGTAATTTTATTAACTTAGAGAATAATATTGATTTAATATATAATAATAAAGAAACAATTTCATTATTAGGTATTAAATCTAATATAGATAAAAAAATAAATTTGGATTGGTTAACTGATAAGAAATTAAGTAAATATAAGATATTTATAATGCATGAACCAGATAATATGAAATATATAATAGAAGATAAGTATAATTTAGTATTATCGGGTCACTCTCATAATGGCCAAGTAAGACTACCTATTATAGGTAAAATAATAACACCAAAAGGCGCTAAAACATATTATAATGAGTATTATAAAATAAATAACACCAACTTTTATATTTCATCAGGTATAGGAACCTCAGTATTAGATATAAGATTATTTAACAAACCTTCTATAAATTTGTATAGATTAGTGAATAAATAATTGAAATTATGCTATAATTTTATTAAGGAGTGAGCACATATGAAAAATATAATAAGAGGTATAATAATATTTGCGATTTTAATAGTAGTAATATTACTTGTTTTAAAATTAGTTCAAGATTCTAAGATAGGAAATAACGCTAGTGAAATAGAGTTAATTAAAGCAGCAGAAAAGTACTATAAAGAAAAACCTTATTTACTACCAAGTGAGAATTATGCAATGGATAGAATTACTTCAAATATATTAGTAGATAGAGGTTATTTGAAACAAAAAGAAGATCAATATGGAGCTCCTAGAAATTGTTCATCATATGTAACGGTTACATATGTAAATGGAGAATATTTTTATAATCCTTATGTAAATTGCGGAATTACTGATGACACATTGTTACTATATGATCAATTAGTATCTATTGCAAAAGAAGATACTAAAGATGGTACTAATGGAATATTTATAGTAAATGATAAATATTTGTTTAGAGGAGATAAACCAGCTAATCATATATTATTCGCAGGAAAAAAATGGAGAATAATGGGTATAGAAGCAGATAAAAGTATTAAATTATTTTACAATGGAGAAGAAGCACAAAGTAGAGTTTGGGATGATAGATTTAATATAAATACTAATGCAGTAAATGGTATTAATGATTATTCTGTTAGTAGAGTTAAAGAATATGTAGTTTCATATTTTAATAATATTACTTATTTTGCAAATAAAAGTAAAGCAAAAATGGCATATATGAGTTTATGTACTGGAGAAAGAGATCCACTTGAATTAAATATTGATGGTAGTATAGAATGTTTAAGAACATTTGATAAACAAATGATTGGAATACCTAGTGTATATGAATACTTAAGTGCATCAAATGATCCTAACTGCCCTACTAATTTAAGAACTTGTAGTAATTACAACTTTATGGCAAGAATAAATAGTTTTTGGTCACTAACTCCTGTTAAAGGAACTACTCATAAAGTATATAGAATATTCCCTGAAGAAGGCTTAATACAAAGAGACGCTACATCAAAGATTAATACATATCCAGTTGTAGCATTAAAAGCAGATGTTGCAATACTAAGTGGAAATGGAACTAGTGCTAACCCTTACGTTTTAAAATAAAAATCACTAAATGTGATTTTTTCATATACACAGCAGGAGGTTTAAATGGATAATAGTACTTTAAACACATTAAATAAAGCAAGAGTTTGTATGGCAAATGGTAATTTTGATCAACTTAAAGAAATAGTTGATAGTTTACCAGCCGAAGTATTATTTGGTACTGTATTCGATAGAAATGGATATGGTTTTTGTAAAGAATATATATATCTTCTATTAAATGAATTAACTAAAGATAAAGGAATAAAAAGTATAACTCAACAAGATTCAGATGTATTATTTAAACTTGATTCTAATTTTTATTTAAGTGAAAAAGAAATAGAAGATATATTTGTTAATTTAAAAAGTAATTTAAGATTATATGAAAACAAATATGAAAATAAAGTATATAAAGTAAATACTGATGATAATAGCGTACTATTAAATGTTAGTGCTTGTAATTTATTTCATGTACTTGGATTTAATTTTATACGTTGGCAAAAGGAATATAAAGAAGAAATAACAAAATTGTTCCCAGAATTTAAAAAAATGTTATCAATGGATTATAAAGAAATATGTAGAGATGATAAAAGAGTATTATATGATTCTTTATATAGTCTAATAAGAAAAAAAGATAAAATTATTGAAGAAGTAAGTAAAAGAAACCCAAAGACTTTAGATGCACTTAATTTACATAAAGTAAAAATAAAAAATTATATGTTTGAAAGATCCGATTTTACCGGTTCACCTAGTGGAATAATAACTACTAAACCTGTAGTAGATTGTTTAAAAAGTGATACATTTATTATAAAGGATTTTATCAATTTAAATATTCAAGATTGGAGTTATTTTGCATTTAGAGATGTAGATGAAAGACCATATAAATGTTCTGAATCGATTTTATATAATTATCTATTACCAAATGAAAGAATACAACAAAAGGTATCATTAGTAACTTCTATTGATACTTATGATAGAAAAAGATTATTAAATAAAATGGATTTAAATGATATAGACTCAAAAATAATATTTAGTGAAGTTGAATTAGAATACTTAAGAACAAAGCTATATGAAAGAAATACCGTTGTAAAAACTAAGAAAAAAACAACTGTATAAAAAAATATACTTTAATAGTATATTTTTATTTTAACGCATCATTCTTTTTTAAATCATCAATATGTTTTTTTATTTTAACAGCACTAGAATCTAAGATAATCTTTAATTGATTATCTATTTCAACTATACCTTTAGCTCCAAGCTTCTTAATAGCTTCTTTATTAGCTAATTTTACATCTTTTAAATCAACTTTAAATCTAGATAACTTAACTTCCATATTAATGATGTTATCTTTTCCACCTAATAATTCCACTAATTTATTAGCTTCTACTTTAAAATCTTTTTTTCCGCTTTTTATTACTATTATAGCAACAAACATAAGTACTCCAACTATAATAAAATATTGCCAATATAACGATATTTCCATAAAATCACCTTCCACAATTATACTATACTTTTAATAAAAAGTATAATTTTTAATCTAATGGTTTAACTACTTGAGTAGGATCTAATTTCTTAATTACTTCACTATATGTCTCATATAACTTAATATAATTTCTATTATATTCTTCTGTCATTTGACTAAATGGTATTACTTTAAAATTTCTAAAACCGCTATAATAAGTATATATTAATTCATTTTCTATATTTTCTATATTAATAGTTACTTCATCATCTTTTACTGTTTTAACTATATCAAGATTACTCATAAGACCAATCATTTTATTAAAGTTTTGATCTTGTAATTGAGCTGATATAAAATTTCCTAATGAATAAAATACTAAAGTATTATTTATCTTAGTAACAGGTTGAATAACATGAGGATGATGTCCAATAATAATATCTACTCCTAATGAAGATAAATAATTTGCCATATCAAGTTGAAAAGTATTTGGAGTAAAAGTATATTCAACACCCCAATGCATTGCTACTATCAATATATCTACTTTATCTCTTACTGCTTCAATATCTTTTTTTACTTGTTCTTTATATGCTTCATATTCAGTATTAGAGTATACATTCCATAAATTTACTAAATATTCTTTTCCACTTGGAACAGGTAAACCATTAGTTCCATATGTATAACTAAGCATTGTATAACTAATATTATTTTTAGTTTTTATTCTTGGAGTATTTCTATCTTCAAACGATAGATAACTACCCGCAGTTAATATATCTTTCTTAGAACCCCAGTATTCTAATGATTTTGTTATTCCTTTTTCATACTTATCTAAAGTATGATTATTAGCAAGCCCAACCATATTAAAACCAGCATCTATCATTGCATCTCCTACTTCTGTTGGAGAATTAAATTGAGGGTAAGATGATAGTCCTAGTTCTACTCCCCCTAATATTGTTTCTTGGTTATAAAAAGCTAAATCATATTTTTCTACTATAGGTTTTATTAATGATACATGCTTCTTAAAATCATATGTATTAGTTGTTGAATCATAAGCATCTTTATATACACTACTATGTATTAAAGCGTCTCCTACCATTACTAAACTTAATTTATATGTCTTTTCTTTAGGTTCTTCTACTATAGGTATTTCTTTAATGGGTTCTTCTTTTTTTGTAAATATTGGATATATTAAAATAACAATAATTATTATTAATAGACTAAATCCTATTATTTTAGGAGTTCTTTTAATTTTTCTTTTCATATCATCACCACATAAATAGTATATCATAAAAAAAGGTTAAAATTTTAACTTACCTTTTTTACCTTTTAAACCTTTATAATTATTTAATATATTAATTTCAAATGAATAAGTTTTATTGCTTCTATTCTTATGTTCCTTAATAGCAATACTTATAATATCATCTAATAGTTTAGTATAATTCTTAGTATTTTTATCCCATAAATAGAAAGATAAAGATCCTGGTATAGTATTTACTTCATTGATGTATACTTTTTCTTTTTTATTATCCATTAAGAAATCTATTCTAACAATTCCACTAAAGTTTAGTGCTCTAAATACTTGTTTAGATAAATCTTTAATTTCATTTTCTAATTTTTTAGTTAAACCTGCAGGTATTATTCTATTAGTTGATAACATTCCCTTAGATTTTTTATCTCCAACATATTTATCATTATAACTTAATAAATCTCCAGTCGCTAATACCTCTTCTATTAAGCTTGTTTCACTAAATTCTTTGTTACCGAGTACTGCACAATTTAATTCAACTAAATTACTAACTACCTTTTCTATTAATATCTTGTCATCATATCTAATAGCTTCATCAATTGCTTTCTTTAATTCATCTTCATTCTTAGCAACCTTTATTCCTACACTACTTCCTAGTCTTGCTGGTTTAATTATTACTGGATATCCAATATTACTAACATCTTTTTTAATTTTAGAATAATCTTCTAAATATTCATTATCAAAAAACCAAATATAATCAGTAATAGGTAATCCTTCACTTTTTAATATTTGTTTTTGAAATACTTTATCTTGTCCAATAGTAGCAGCATATAGATTGCTTTCTGCATAAGGAATACCAATCATATTTAAATATCCTTGTATAGAACCATCTTCACCATTAGTTCCATGCATTATAGGAAAAGCTAAATCTATTTCATTAACTATCTTTTTAAATCCTTTTTTAGATTGTAATACATATACTCCATCTTTATTAAATAAAGTTATATTCTTAGCATATTTTTTTAAATTATCAAAATCTTTATATAAATCTAAATCCTTTAATAAAGCTCCAGTATACCACTCTCTATTCTTTGCTATATATATAGGTACTACTTCATACTTTTCTTCATCTAAAGCTTTCATTGCTTGAACAGCAGAAATAACACTTATTTCGTGTTCTACACTCTCTCCACCAAATATTACTCCAATTTTTAATTTCATTATTTCCTCCTACTTTTATCTACTTCAAAGAAGTTTTCTAATATTTTTATTACTCTATCTCTTTGTTCTATAAATGCATAATGTGTACAATTTTCTAATTCTACTAATCCTGCATTTTCCATAATGTCTCTAGCATATCTTGCCTCTTCAATAGGAACTGCAGTATCAAGTGTACCCCATATTAATAATGTAGGACATTTAATTTTCTTTAAATGATCAGTTAAGTCTTCATTAACTACATTTACTAATATTTCTCTCATTATTGGAGTAGCGTTCTTATAATCATTAGAGCCCACCTTTGTTTTTGCAAACTCTTCAAATCTATCTAATAAAGGTATATTTTTAAGTATCTTAAATAATTTAAGTTTTAATGACATCTTCTTTTCTTTTTTTCTAAAAGGAGAAGCAAGAAGTACTAACTTATCTACATTGTTTTTTGAAGCATATACTATTGCCACTCTTCCACCAAACGAATGACCAATTATGATAGGATTCTTTATTTTTAAATTAGATAATAATTCATTAACTATCTCTTCATAATTATATATATTTAACGCTATATTTGGTACTTCGCTCTTACCAAATCCAGGTAAATCTATATTAGTGATATAAAAATCTTTTTCTAACTTTTTTCCAATTATATCCATTACTTCAATATTTTGTCCCCATCCATGAAGCAAGACAATGTTATTGCCTTTTTTATTTCCATATTGAATATAATTAATTTCTAAGTTATTAATTTTCATGCACTCACCTGTATAAATATTTTATCACTATTATATTTTTGGGGCAATAGATAAAAGAAAATAGTCAAAAACATTTACATTATTGTAAATTTCTAGTATAATTTCTTTTAGTTACAAGGAGGATTTATGTACAAATTTAAAAAAATAATTTTAGGTACAATGGTAGTATTATTGTTAGCGGGTTGTGGAGCACCAAAGCTAAAAGATGGAAGAGAAGTACTTTTCAAAATGAATGGCGCTGATATGACTGCTGATGAATTATATGATGATTTAAAATTTAATTATGGATTTACATATATGCTTAATGAGATAAATGTTAAATTATTGAATCAAGAGTATAAGACTACTAATGATATGAAAGAACAAATAGAAGCTCAAATATTAGCGGCTAAAGAACAATTAGGTTCTGATTTTGCTGAGGCAATTCAATATTATTATGGAGTTAGTACTGAAAAAGAATTATATGAATTATTAGAAATGAATTTAAAGAAAGATTTAGCTAAAAAAGATTATGCTTTATCATTGATAACTGATGAAGACATTAAAGCATATTATGATACTAAGTCTATTGGAGATATTACTGCATACCATATTCTTATTAAACCAGATACAAGTTTAATAAAAGATACTATGACTGATGATGAAAAAGCATTAATTACTAAGAGTGCAGAAGAAAACGCACTAAAGAAAGCAAAAGATTTAATAAAAGAAATAGATGCGTCAGAAAACAAGTTAGAGAAATTCATGGATTTAGCAAAGAAAAACTCTGAAGATGGAAGTGCTACTAAAGGTGGTAAATTAGATCCATTCAATAGAGGTGTGATGGTTGATTCATTTGAAACTGCAGCTGTAAATTTAAAAGTTGGAGAATATACAAAAGAACCAGTTAAATCAGAATTTGGATATCATATAATATATAAAGAAAAACAAGAAGAAAAAGGTAAACTAGAAGATTTAAAAGAAACTATAAAAACAGCTATAGCAGATGATAAAGTAAAGAATACTACTAATATAGAAGCATTCGCTATGGAACAATTAAGAA
>CAZKBC010000015.1:0-13496 GCA_964551265.1 uncultured Muribaculaceae bacterium
TATATGGTTGTTGCACATTTTGTTGTGGTTGACTATATGGTTGTTGTACATTTTCTACTGGTGGAGCACTATTGACTTGAGGTGCTACACTTTCATTGTTTGTTGGGTTCAAATTAGTATCATTTACTGGTTGCATATTATTTTCCATTTCTATTCCTCCTATAATATAAATATTATATCATAATTAATATTATATTTTTATTTTTTATACATTTTTATTTTGTCTTTCTTTTATACTTAAAATATTGCTAATAAAACCATTTACTAATAAATCGTAATCATTAGGATTGCTACCGTGTAGTTCTTTTAATGTATTTGATATAAAGTATATATTCTTAATAGAATTAATAGTATTATCAAGTCCAAAATAAGAAACAGACATACCAAATAAATTTTGAACATCATATAAAATGTTTGTGTTTTTATTATTAATGTCATCTATATTATTGTTTAAAACACATTCACTATATGAAGATAACAATTCTTGTGCCTTATGTAAAAAAAGAAATTGAGGTTTAATTGTTATAAATTTGAATCCCTCTTTTGTTTCCATTAAACATAGTTCATCGCTGTTTTCTTTTTTTATATCATTTAAATGATCTATGAAATTATAATCTCTTTGTTCTTTAGAAATTGATTGGTAGTTTTTTATAGTTATATTATTAAAATCTACATATACTCTAATTCCTTTTGTATAAACCACGTCTATGTCTCCTTTTGGCTGTCTAATATAATTATAAGCATAACTATTAAATTCTTCACTCACATCAACATCATCAATTTTGGTTACATTAAATAACATGTTTGAAAGAGTCGAGCCAGAAGGATACCAAATTATTTTTCCATCTATAACTTGAGAATTATTATTTACTAATTCTTTTATTACTTTTTCGCAAGCATTAGCTATATCTTTTTTATTCATCTCTTATAACCTCTTAATTTTCTGTTATAATGGCTATATTATTTTTTTCAATTCATTTAATACAACTTCCATCTCTCTTATAAAGAATTTATTTCTATAATTATTTATATTACTAGTTTTTAATAGATTTTGAATCTCATCTATATTAAATCTTATGGTAATAAATCCATTATTTTTTTCATTATCCATTAAGTGCATTTTATCAGTATTTATAGTTTCATTTGTTTTTACTAAATAATAATAGGTTTCATTTGATCTATTGCTAAAAACAATATCACTATCTCTAATTGGATAGTCTTTTAAGTATTGTTTAACTAACAAAAATGGTTTCATATTTTTAAAATCTATATCTATTCCTGTTTCTTCTTTAACTTCTCTTGATGCCCCTTCGTAAAGTTTTTCGTTATCTTCTACTTTTCCTCCAGGAAATAAATACATACCAGCATAAATAGACATATATATTTCTTTGTTATCATTAATAATAATTGCTCTAGCTTTTATTATTTTATCATCTATATCATTTAACTTTAAATTATCATCATTAAAAATAATCATCTTCATATATACTCCTAATAATATTATACATTATTTCTTATTTTTTTTATTACTTTTATTATGTCATACCAAATAGTTGCTATTACTGAAATAATAAATGCAACTAATAATTGAAATATTGATAAGGATGTAGTACCTACTATTTTTTGAACAAATGGAACATATATTATTATTAAGAGCGCTATTAATATTGCAATATTAACTCTTACTATTACTTTATCTTTTAGTGTATTAATAAAGTTTATAATAGATAATTCGTTATTTATGTTTACAAATACTATTAGAAGATTAGAGAATATTAATATTGAAAGTGCAAAAGTAGTAGCTATTTCTTTTGAATAATTATTATTTAATAAATATATATAGCTTCCTAAAAAGAAGAATGATACTACTAATCCTTGAATAATATTTATTATTAGATGTTCTTTATTTAAAATACTTTCATCTATTTTTCTTGGTTTTCTATTCATTATATCTTTATCTGCTAAACATCTTTCAAATACAATTGAAGAAGTAGGATCTATTATTAATTCTAATAATACTACATGAATAGGAAGTAATAATATTGGTAAATCAAATAATGGAACTAATAACGCAACTAACGCAATTGGTATATGAATTAAAAGCACATATCCAACAGCTTTTTGTATATTATCATATATTCTTCTACCATTTTTAATTGCTGTTATTATAGTTTTAAAATTATCATCTAGTAATATTAATTTAGATGCTTCTTTAGCTACTTCTGTACCTCTTTGTCCCATAGCAATACCTACATCTGCTTTCTTTAGAGCGGTAGCGTCATTTACTCCATCTCCTGTCATAGCAACAACCATCTTATTTTTTTGAAAAGCTTCTACTATTCTCATTTTGTGATTTGGATATACTCTAGCGAATATAGTGACATCTTTTACAATATGCTCTAATTCTTTATCACTCATCTTTTCTAATTCTTCACCAGTTACTACTTTTTCACAATCTAATAATCCTATTTCTTTTCCTATAGCTTTAGCAGTATCTCCATTATCTCCCGTAATCATAACTAGTTTAATTCCGGCTTTATAACAGGTTTCAATTGCTTCTTTAACTCCATATCTTGGAGGATCTGCAAACACTAATAAACCTAAGAAAGTTAATTTATATTTATTTAAAGTGTTTTTTAATATAGTACTTTTTGTTGATGCTACAGCAATAACTCTATATCCTTTATTAGAATAATTATTTATCTGTTCATTAATATTATTTAATTCTAAATCATTTAAATCACATAGAGGTAAAATCTTTTCATAAGCACCTTTTGCATATATATAAAAATAGTTATCTTCTTTAAATACATGTGCCATAATCTTAGATTCCGAAGTAAAAGAATATTCAAAATAAGGATTACCATCTTTAAATTTAGTAGTTATCTTATTTTCATTACAATAAGAAATTATAGCTTGTTCCATTGGATCATATGCTTCTAATTCGCATGCTAAATAACTAGCATTAATAAGTTCTTCTTTAGTACTATGAATATATGAATCAACTACTGTCATTTTATTCTCAGTTATAGTACCTGTTTTATCAACACATATTACTGAAATAGAACCAAGTGTTTCTACAACACTAGATTTTCTTATTAATGATTTTTGTTTAGATACTAAATAAGATCCCATTGTTAAGAATACTGTTAATATTACAGGTAATTCTTCAGGAATTGTAGCCATTGCAACAGTAATACCCGCTAAAACAGAATCTATTATTCTGTTAAATAATGTTGTAGCATTTCCTACATTATTTATGAAAGAAATGATACAAACTAATAATAAAAATATAACACTTATATATGCCCATATACGAATTAATCTTCTTATTTGTTTTTCAAGTAGTGTTTTTGGTTCTTCAATATTCTTTAACGCATTACCTATTTTTCCATATTCTGTATTAATACCAATATGAGTTACTAATACAATTGCTTCTCCACCAGTAACCATAGTACCTGAATAACATCTATTTTTTTTAAAGAATTCTTTTTCTTCTATGTTATTTAATATAATTTTTTTCCATACTACTGATGATTCTCCAGTCAAAGTTGATTCGTTAACACTAAAATCATGACATTCCAAAATATCTCCATCAGCATTTATTACATTTCCTTCTTGAATAAATAATATATCTCCAACTACTAAGTCTTCACTTCTTATTTCTATTAATTCATTATTTCTTATTACTTTACTTTTTGAACTAGATAGTTCTTTTAATGCATCTAATGCTTTATCAGTCTTATATTCTTGATAAAAAGAAATCATAGCAATAAAAAATATAAATACAAACATTATAATACTATCAAAATATTCTCCAAGTATTATATATATAAAAGATAAACCTATTAGTAATAAGAACATAGGTTCTTTAAAGGTATTTAATAATTTATTAAATAAACTTTCTTTTTTTATTTCACCTAAAGTATTAGTTCCATGATAACTAATTGATACTTCAATTTCTTTATTATTTAATCCAATATGATCTTTTTTAAAACTACCTACTCTCATGTATCCTCCATATTATGATATATAAATTATACCACTTTATATAAAAAAATCATTCATAATGAATGATTTATAATATCGTTATTTTTTTAATATTTTTGGTTCTTTATTTAATTCTTGTAATAATACATTATAATCTTGTACATTATAATCAGATAATTTTTCAATTGTTACTCTATCAATATCTGAATACATATCATATATGCATACTACATCTATATTAGCAGATTTAGCCGCTTGAACTCCACTTAATGAGTCTTCTATTACTAAGCATTCATTTGGTGTAGCATTTGCTATTTCCATAGCTTTTAAATATACTTCTGGATCTGGTTTCTTTTTAGAAACATTATCTTTAGTTAATATTAAAGATCCAAATATATCCTTTAAATCACACTTATTTAATATGTTTTTATTTTCGTTTAAATATATATCTATAACCCACTTACTACCAATAGTGGCCATTACTAAAGTATATCCATCTTCTTTTAATTGTTTAAGTAATTCCTCTACATTTGGTTTTAAGTCAACAGTATTTCTTAAATATTCTTTACATATAGTATTTCTTAATGAATTTATTTCTTCTTTAGATAAATTTAAATTATTGCTTTCTTTTAAATATTTAGCGTATCCCATATATATATCACCCGATGTATTAACCGCTAAAAACTTATCTCTTTCTTCACCTATTGTATCTCTTGGAATTCCCCCACCTCTTTTTACTAACTCTGCATCAACATCATTCCACATTCCAATCGAATCAACTAGTGTTCCATCTACATCAAATATAACTACTTTCTTTCCTTCAAACACAAACCCTCCTAAATAAAATTATAGCATTAAATAAAAGAAAAAGAACTATTTCTAGTTCCCTTTTATTGAATCAAATGTTTTATTTAAAGGTGTTAGTTCTAATGTATTACCATTAGTTAATGTTTTTAAATTAATAGTTTTAATTTTACTATAATTAACTACATATAAATAATCATTAATATATAATCCTCTTATATTACCTGAGTAATAGTAATAATCTTCTTCTGATTTGTAATCTATTTCTCCAATTTTTTCAAAACCAACATTATCAGTAAATTTATATACTACATATTTATCATCCATTGGGAATGCTATAATATTTTTAGTACTCGATACCAATACTGCTTTATGGTTATATGAAGCTTCTGTCCAAGAGTTTTTATCTCCAATAATTGTTTTATATTTTTCTGTTACATCAGTTTTATTTTGAACATCATACATAGATATTTTAAGATTAGTTACTCTTCCTTCTGCATCAGTTTCTTTTCCTAGTCCAAATAAATATTTTTCATTAAATACATGAAGATATTCTGAGAATCCAGGTATTTTTAATTCTGTTTTTATAGTTGGTGTACTAGGATTAGTTAAATCTACTACAAATAGAGGATCTACTTGTTTAAATGTAACAAAGTACGCTATTTCACTATCAAATCTAACAGAATATATTCTTTCTCCTTTTGCTAAACCTTCTATTTTACTTACCATTTTTAAGTCTTTATCTAATACATATAAATTGTTCTTTGTTGTATCTTCCTCTTCTTCTCCCGGTGTAACAATATCATCTATTCCAAACAAATTATAATCATAATATGTTGTTACTATTCTAAAATAATCATTATATTCATCCATTGAAAATTGATTTAAAATAGTACCTTTTACAGAGCCAGTAGCTTCTAAATTTAATATACCTTTATTCATAGAAAACTTTATTAAATTAGTTTCAGAATAATTAGAATTCCATGAATTATCAG
The DNA here is from genome assembly GCA_964551265.1 of uncultured Muribaculaceae bacterium. GTDB lineage: Bacteria > Bacillota_I > Bacilli_A > RF39 > UBA660 > JAAYGD01. Next base: position 5,790 of record CAZKBC010000015.1, read on the forward strand.
TAGTTGCTATGTATAAATTATCAGTATCAGCATATATATTAGAAGATGTTCCAAGTACTGCTTTTGATGATTTATATTCACTTGGATTATTAATATCTAATCCAGTTACTGTAACAAAAGAATTTGATTTTGGATTAGGCGCAATAATAATATCATCTATTGCAATTGCTTTGCTTTCGCTTGAACCAATAAGTGGAACAAATGTCTTTTCATCATTTTTTACAAAATTATTATTCACATAGTAATTAGTAGTAACATATAAATAATTATCTACAAGTCTTGATGAAACATAGTTACCACTTTGAGATATTTCGTTTATTTTTACTGGTTTAGTTTTATCCGTAACATCAAATATTACAACAGATACTTTTTCAGTTCCTATTCTATAACTTCTATATGATGACTCCTCATCAATTTCAGGATATGTATAACTATTTTTAATTACTAATAGTTTGTTATCTTTAATATATATCTCTTGATAACTAGAAGAACCATTTTCTAAACTTACTTGTGATTTTATCTTTGAAACAAGATTCATAACACCATCTTTTGCTTCAATAATATTTAAATAATCACTAGATAAAGCATAAATATAGTTACCATCTGTTTTTACTATATCAGCTTCATCTACTCCAGATACTTGAATATTTGTTCTAGAATAATCTGAACTACTTTTTTGCCCATAAGCACTTGGGGCAAAATCTTCAGTTATTAAATCATTATTTTCATTATTATCATTCTTTTTAGATTTCATTACATCATATAATTCATCATATGACCTTATTGATTGAACCTTACTTAAATCAATTTGATTTAAACCTTTAAATAAGTATACTCCATATGTAGATAGACCAACGATCGCAATTAGAACCGCTAATAATATTAACTTAACTTTTAAATTTTTCATATATCTCCTTCTACTATAATATAAATATTATATCACTTATTTTTATAAAATAAAGTGTGTTTAACCATCTATTATTTATAATTTCTATTTATTTTAGACCTATTTCAGTTTTTAAATCATTCCAGTTAATAGGAACTTCTAGTAATATAGGATGAAGTTTATATGCTTTTTCAGAATTATAACTATATGAGCCATAATAACTACCATCTGATGGAAGTCCAATTGAACCTGGGTTCATAAAATATTTATTTTTATATTTTGTATAATAATAATCATGTTCATGTCCAAATAAATATATGTCACAATTAAAGTCTTTTATTAAATCATCAAATAATATAGTACTATCTTTTCGAGCTCTTCCTCTTACATTATATGGAGTTCCATGTGATATACATATTTTTTTACCATTTATATCTATTATATTATAAATAGGTAATGTACTAATATAATCAATATTTTCTTTGCTTAAAGATTCATATCCGTATTTCATACTTTCAAATTGTATAGAGTTATCCCAATTACTATCTTTATTAAAATGATAATTTAATATAGAAACTTCTCTATTTCCATTTATAGAATACCCCTTAGAATTTTTAATTATATCTAATATTTTACTACCATCAAATCCATCTGTTATATTGTCTCCTAAATATATATACATATCTACTTTTCTTATTATAGAATCATCATATGCTTTTTTAAATACTAAGTAATTGCTGTGTATATCAGAAAAAACTGCTATCTTCATTTTTATCACCTTACTAATTATACATTAAAATATATTATGAACCAACACTTGTATATCTTTTTATTCCAAATTTAAATGATAATAGAGCTGGTATTAAAAATATAAATACTAATAAAGGAGAAAATGCATATAAAATATTATCAGTTTTACCTAATATATATAGTAAAGGATAATAATTAACGAATGCATAAGGTATTAAGAATGTAAATATAAACATAAATGTTTTATTAAATATTCCAATTGGATATTGGGCCATATGTTTACCTCCATCAGTAAATACGTTTGTTATCTCTAATCCTTGTACAGTAATAAAACAATATGATGCCATAATTAAAAATATAGAAAAGAATATTACTATAGAACTAATAAGCATTAATATTAAAGTAATTATCTTATATATATCAAAATTAATGTTTAAATTAATAAGTGAAATAATTAATATTATTACTGCTTGAATTGTTCTAGATATCTTCATTAAATCTATTTTAGAACATAATACTTGTAATAATATATTCCTAGGTCTAAGCAATAACAAATCAAATTTACCAGTTATTATTAGATCATCAAATCTATCTATTCCTCTTGCAAATACTTCATTTATTGAATAACCAAATTGAATAATAGAAAAGCATAATAAGACTTCATATACTGTAAAACCTTTAATATTATTAAACTTAGTAAATATAGTTAATATAATAAAGTAATATGAAAAGAAAACAATAAATTGAGATAAAAAGCCCAATATAAAAGACTTCTTATACTCTATTAAAGACTTTATATGCATTTTAAAAGATTCAATATATAGTCTCATTCTATCCTCCTTGAATAACAGCTTTTCTTGTTGCTTTTTTTGTAATATAGTTTCCAATAAATATCATTATAATTAACCAAATGATGCCTATTAATATATTAAATAATGCATTATTAATAGAAATATTACCTGTATATATTCTAAATGGTAAATCAATTAAGAACCTAAAAGGAAGAAGGTTCGCAATTTTTAATAAAAAGCTAGGGAAGAAAGCTAAAGGAATTAGACCTCCAGAAAATATATCTCCAAATATAACTAAAAACGCTATTACACCTCTATCATCAAGGGTAAAGAATACAATTAAATGATATATCATAGCAAGTGCTGTTACTAATAGACTAGATATTATCATAGCAATAATAAATAAGATAAAAGCTTCTATACTTATCGGTAGATGTAAATTAAATGGTGATGGTAAAATAAAAGCAAAAACAAATAATGGAAATGCTCTTAGTAATATTGTTGCTATTCTACTCCCATACATAGTAGCATACCATTTTTTAAAGAAATTAATTGGTCTACAAAATTCATATGCTACATTTCCTTGTTTAATCATAGAAATTAGATTTGAATCTCTAACCCATACATAAGTTAAGGCATAAAAGGCTTGATTAAGCCAAATATAACTAACTAGTTCTTGCCATTTCATTGGAGCATTTATTGTATTATTAGATTGATAGAATGCATAATAAACCATAACAAAAACTAAACCAAAGAATATTTGAGCGATTATGCCAGAGAGTGCTGCAGCTCTATATTGAATCATATTAATAAACTTTAATCTAAATAAGGTTAAGTATACTTTCATATTTGGTAATCCTTATATAGTTTTATTATTATATTGTCTATAATTTCATTATCTATTTCAACATCGATTATATTATATAAATTAGATAAATATTTTAAGAAAGAAGAAATAGTTAATATATTAATATCGATAGTATATGAATATCCATTTTCTGTTTTTTCTTGTTTAGTAATTCCATCTTTATTTATCTTCTTAATACTATCTTTAGTATAAACTAATATATTTTTATTATTTCCATATTTATCTTTTAATTTTTTTAAATTACCATCAAATAATATTTGTCCTTTTCCAATAAGTATTATTCTCTTTGCTAAAGCTTCTATATCATTCATATCATGTGTAGTTAATATTACTGTAGTCTTAAATTCTTTATTAATCTTCTTTATAAATTCTCTTACTACTTCTTTTGATACTGCATCAAGTCCAATAGTCGGTTCATCTAAGAACAATATATTTGGTTTATGTATTAAAGAGGCCGCTATTTCACACCTCATCCTTTGACCCAAACTAAGTTGTCTTACAGGTATTTGAATAATTTGCTCTAAATCTAGCATAGTAATTAATTCTTGTTTAGTCTTTTGATATTCATTAGTATCTAATTTATATATATCTTTAAGTAGATCAAAAGTATCTTCAGCAGGTATATCCCACCAAAGTTGACTTCTTTGACCAAATACAACTCCTATTTTTTTAACATACTTTTCTCTATCTTTCCAAGGAATCATACCATTAATAGTACAAGTTCCACTATCAGGTACTAAGATACCACTTAGTATTTTAATAGTAGTAGATTTACCTGCTCCATTAGGTCCTATATAACCTACTATTTCACCTTCATCTATTTGAAAAGAAATATCTTTTACTGCTTCTATTTGTGTATATTTCCTTTTAATAAATGATTTTAAAGAAGCCTTTAATCCGCCTCTTCTTTTAGACACTTTGAAAGTCTTACTAATATTATCAACATTAATATACGCCATTTCACATTCCTTTCAAAAAAAATATCGTAAGTCGATATAAAAAAAGTATAATTAGATTGTTAATTAAATTATACTATTTATTTTATAAAATACAAGTAATTATATATTACTAATAATGCTATTTGTTATAGTTTATCTTTATTTATATAAGTCTTTTTTAAAATTAGAACAGTAGACTCTAATTCTCCTCTTTGTCCATCATATAGTAAACCACTCATTGGACCTTTATATTCTTGTATACCAAGAATTGCATCTTCCGCTAATTCTCTTATTAAGATTTTTCTTTTTTCGGCATCAGGTTCTGCACTAGCTATTAAGCCAATGTTGGTAATAACAGCGGAAATTGCATTAGATAAAATATCTCTCATAATTATAACCCTTTCTTTTAAATGTTTTAAATTTAGTATTTATAATACATTCATATTTCAAGTAAGTCAATTAATAATTGATTATATTTACTAATATGTATATTATACAGCATTTATTTCATTATTGAGTTTTTACTTCTAATAATCTACCATTCTCAACCTTATAAACATTATCAAAATCTTTATAATTACTTATTCTATGCGCAATTATTATAATTATTTTTTCTTTTTTTAATTCTTGTATTGTTTTTAAAAATTTAGTTTGATTTTTTTTATCTAATGCACTAGTAGGTTCATCAAATAACAAGATGGGACTATCTTTTAATATTGCTCTAGCAATAGAAATTCTTTGCTTTTGACCTCCCGATAAATTATTGCCATTCTCAACTATTTTAGTATTAAATCCATCTTTAAAACTCATTATCTCACTATAAATATTAGCTTTCTTACAAGCATTACAAATCTCTTCAAAAGAAGCATTATTTTTAACTATTTTTATATTATTTAAAATAGTGTCATTAAGCATGAATGGTTCTTGATTAACAATGCATATTTTCTCTCTAAAATAATCCTCCTCAAATAAATTGATATCTTTGTTTCCAATAAATATTTTATTGTTCTCACAAGATAATAGTTTTGTTAATAATCCAAATAGTGTACTTTTTCCACTACCAGAATCTCCAATGAATACCGTTGAAGAGTTTTTTGAAATATTAAATGATATATCATTTAATACTTTGTGATTACCTTCGTAGAAATATGAGAGATCTTTTACACTAATCGAATTATAAATTATCTCATTATTTTTTTTGCCAAACTTCTCATAATTATTTTTGTTTATAATTTCTAAAATTCTAGATGCTTTATAGTTTCCTCTTACAAAGTATTCTTTTATTTTTGCAAAAAATCCAATTAGTTCATACATAAAACCACTATAATCTAAAATCATAAGTAAAATAATAACAGATATTTTATTGCTTGGTATTAGATAAGTTACTGAATACATTATTAATATTGCTTCTAATACATATTGAAGAAAAGTTTTTATTCTACTTAACAAAGCATATACATTATCCTTTTTCATTTGTTGAGATGCTATTTCTTCACTAATACTTGTTGTTGCAATAATTACTTGTTTCTTAATACCTAAGCCTTTTATATCTTTTATACCTTTATAATCCTCATTTATTTTAGTGTTAAATGTTTCACTAAGTAGTTTTAAAATTTCTGTATACTTCAAATCTATTTTTATTTTTATTAAATCAATCATATACAAAACTAGTATTCCTATAGTAAATATTAAACCGCATTCAAAACTTAAAAAGAATATAAGTATTAAAAAACTTAAATTAGTAAATGTATCTACTAAAGTGCCTAATATATTCGAAAGGAAAGATGATACTTCTAAAACATCATCATTTATTCTTTCTAAATAATATCCACTTGTTCTTTTCTTTATTTCTAAATATTCTGTATTAGTAAAACTAATAATTATATCTCTTCTTATATCTGATCCCACTTTATTAGTAAGAATAGATCCAATCTTTTCCCATAAATACCAAAATATATGGTGAAATAAAATAGTTATAATTACTATTAATGCATAAATAATTACTGAGTCTTTAAGATTACTTGTTATACTAATGAGTCTTCTACTCATAAAATAAGGCAAAAGCATTCCTAAAGAACTAGCCATAATCATAACAAAAATTAATAATCTAATGCTTTTTTTATATTCTAAATAATACCCCTTGAATTTTCTTAAATCTTTATATTTTTTAAACATAATTAGTCTCCTTCTATTTTATATTTTTTAATCATTAAATTAAAATAGAAGAAGTTAAAAAAACTACTTAACTCATGTTAAGTAGCAAAATATATTACTAAATATGTTAGCAATTATTATTCTACAACAAAAACATGATCATTTAATTCAATGATTTTAGAACTTATAACTGTTCTAAATTTTTCTTGATTATAAGAATAATTTAATATTACCAACATATAATTTCCCTCTTTCGTAAAAAAGTCTATCATATTATCATTAAATAGTCAAATTTTGTATGTTAAATATGATCTTAATCAAAATTATATTTTATAAATCTATTACATCCAAATCATTCGGGACAAAAACATTTCCACTAAAATATATTTTTGCTTCTTTCGTATAATTGTCTTTTCTGTTTTTCAAATCATCATCAACTGTATGCCACAATATTAAGTTCTTAGAGCTAAGAATTTTTGCATTTTCACTTGCTTCTTTTACAGTACAATGTCCTTTTTCATGAGAATGATATTTTTCTTCTTCGTAATCTAAGCAAAATGCTTCGTGTAATAACCAATCAGTACCCTTTGCAATTTTGTACAAAGACTCATTATACGGTTCGTCTCCTAAAAATGTTAAATACTTTTCATTATTAACTTTTATTTTGAACCCAAATTGTTTTTCTTTTTTTGCTTTTATATCAAAAAATGTGGTTTTACAACCTAATATATCAACTTCTTCATTATCAGTTACTATATGAAGCTGAATTTTTGTCCCCCATATTTCTTTTACGTTTTTCGGTGCTAGCATATTTACAAGTATTGTTAATGCTTCAATAGATTCATCCGAAGCATATATATTTAAATTACCAATATAATTTTTATTTCTCGCTATTTTTACGCCAATTACCCTAATTAACCACAACACTCCAATTATGTGATCTAAATGGTTGTGTGAAAGAAATATATTATGTATTGAGAATATATCAATATTTGAGGCCTCTAAATTACTAAGTATTTGATTTCCTCCCCCACCATCAATTACAAAATATTCATCTTCTTTTTTTAATGCAAAACAAGTGTTATAGCATTTTGTAACTCAACTATTTCCAGTACCTAAAACAATTAATTTTTCCATAATATACACTCCTAATATTTATATTTATATAATTCAATCAATTTCTATCGTTTTATAATTTGAATTGATTTTATCAAGGTTTAATTTCGTGATTACTTTTTTGGTATCACATCATTTACAATTATACAAAAACTATGGTTTATATTCCCACAGTTTTATATGCTTACTCCAACAATTTGGAGT
>CAZKBC010000016.1:0-4500 GCA_964551265.1 uncultured Muribaculaceae bacterium
GTGAATTATTAATTTCAATATTTTTCCCTAATAACCCATTACACGATGGTGGAGTTATACTACAAGGAGATAAAATATCATCAGCTGGAGCAGTATTTCCAACAAGTATAGATATGAGAATAGGTAAAAGATTAGGTACAAGACATAGAGCTGCATTAGGTATAAGTGAAGAATCTGATTGTATTTCTTTAATAGTGTCTGAAGAAACAGGAAGAGTATCTATAGCAATAAATGGAGAGCTTAGTTATAATCTTACTCTTGAAGAGACTAAAGAAATTTTGATTGAAGAATTAGAACCAAAAACAGAAGAATTTGATGAAGTAGAAACAACAAAAGAAGGTGAAGACGAATGATGAATATAGTGCATTTTTTTAAAGTTATTATAAAGTTTCTTGATAAAATCTTTGTTGTACCCATATCAAAGATTTCTGTTAAAGTTGTTGATTTTATAAAATCAAAACTCAAAGATTTCGAAAAAACATTTACAAAGAAAAGTAGTTTAATATTAATTTCTTTATTTTTAGCTTTAATAGTATTCTTTTTTATAGATACAAAATCAATATCACTTGCGGAAACTACAGCAGAAGTATTATATGGTCAAAAAGTAAATACTATATATAATGAGGAAGCTTATGTTATTGAAGGTATTCCAAATACTGTTGACATTACTTTAATAGGTAGAAAATCAGATTTATATTTAGCTAAACAACTTCCCACCCATGATGTATCTTTGGATTTAAAAGATTTAAAACCAGGATCTCATAAAGTATCTTTAAAATATAAAGGAGCAATAGACACTATTAATTATAAACTAGATCCATCTATAGTTTCTGTTGTTATTTATACAAAAGTATCAGAGGTTAGAACAATAGATGTAGATGTTGTTAATCAAGATAAATTAAATTCTAGACTTGTTATTAGTGATATTAAACTTAATAGACAAGAGGTAATAATTAAAGATGCGGATCATAAATTAAAAAATGTTGCTAGTATAAAAGCTTTAGTAGATATAAATAATTTATCTAATCCTGATGTTGGAGTATTAGAATTGACAGATATTCCTTTAGTTGCTTACGATAACAAAGGGAACATTATAGAAACAGAAACGGTTCCATCAAAGGTAACTGCAAAAATTACTATAGCATCACCTAATAAAGTTGTACCAATTAAAATAGTTCCAAAAGGAACGTTGGCATTTGGAAAGGCTATATCTTCTTTAACTAGTGATGTAAATGAAGTTACAATATATGGAGAACAAGGTGTATTAGATGGCATTACATCATTGCCTATTGAAGTAAACATAGATAAACTAGATGCAGATAAGAAAATAACAGTTACAATAGATAAACCTAATGGGGTAAAATATATTAGCAAAAATAGTATGGTAGTAAGCCTTTCAATTGGAGAAGAGAAAAGTTTAGAACTTGAATCTATAAAAATAAATATTGAAGGCTTGTCTGATAAATATAACGCATTTGCGGTTTCCAAAGAAGACTCTGAAATATCAATAATCGTTAAGGGAGTTGAAGACATAGTAAATACAATTGAATCAACTTCAATAAAAGCAATTGTTGACTTAACTGGTTATGGAGTAGGAGAACACGAAATACCTATTAAACTTGAGGGATCTGATTTAAGGGTATCTTATGTTCCTAAAGTTAAAACAGTAACTATTCAAATAACAAATAAGAGATAAATCTACTTTTAGTAGATTTTTTCTTTATTCTATTAAATATATTAGAATATTATGATATTATAAAAATATAACAATACGAGGAGTATGTAATTATGAAATTAATAACCAATATAAAAGAACAATTTGGTCAAAATGTTGAAGTAGTAAATAAGAAATATGAAGATTTAAAAACAAGACTAAATGAACAATTAGGAAAAGAACAACGAAGTGATAAAGATATTACATTTCTTAGAGGAAAGATGATAAGAAAAATGCAACAACTATACGAATTAACAGATGATCAGACTAAAAAAGATGAGTTAAAACAAGGAATAGTTGAAGAATTAACTAATCATAAAGAACAAATAAAAAATAGATTACGTTCTGAAAAAGATTTAAAAAATTACTCAATAGCAAAAGAATTTGATTTAAAAGTGAAAAGTTCAGTTGCTAGTTATAAGTTGGCATCTCATAGTGAAGGTTTTTCTAATAAAGTAAAAAGTTCAATAAAAGCATTAGGAAGTACTTTAAGTGCTTCTGGAACATTACTTAAGTATCCTTTAAAAGTTGGGTTAGTTGTGTTAAAAAAAGCTGCTCCTTTAATAATAAGTGTTGGAGCATCAACATACGGATTAAAATTTTTAATAGATAAAATAAATCCTATTAATGGATTTAACGGAAATATTATAGAATACATAGGTAAAGATTTAGGTAATATTTTTAATAGAGTTAAGGATGATTTATTATCAAACATACAAAATAATAATGCTGTTATAGGAAGAGGAGGTTCGTTTTGAAAGAAGATATAATATATGATGAGGAAATGACTTTTGTTGTACTTGATGAAAGAGGTATCGAAGTTAAATGTGAAGTTTTAGCGGACTTCTACGATCAAGATGCAAAAAGAACATATATTGCATATACTGATTATATATTTGACGAAGAAAATAAGTTAAATATTTATGCATCCGAAATTATTGCTTCTGATAATGGATTTCAATTAATGGATATTCATGATCAAGAAATTATTTCTAAGATTCAAGAAGTAATTGATAGTGCAAAAAAATAAAACAATTTAATAAAACGTTTAAGTATCTTAACTTGTTTTTATACTATAATAATGATAAAATATAGTAACTAAAAAAACTATAATTTATCATTTTATTATGGAATATTAATAATAATTTAATAGATAGAAGAGGCCATTTATGTTTAAGATTAATTCAACATATAAACCATCGGGTGATCAACCTAAAGCAATTGAAGAATTGGTTGATGGTATTAATAATGGAAAAAAAGATCAAGTACTTTTGGGAGCAACAGGTACGGGTAAAACTTTTACCATGGCAAATGTTATAGAAAGGGTCCAAAAACCAACTTTAATTTTGGCACACAATAAGACTTTAGCGGGACAACTATATTCGGAATTTAAAGAGTTGTTTCCTGATAATAGAGTGGAATATTTTGTTTCATATTACGATTATTATCAACCGGAAGCATATGTTCCAAGTACTGATACTTATATTGAAAAAGATGCATCTATAAATGATGAAATCGATCAATTGCGACATAGTGCCACATCTGGATTGTTAGATAGAAAAGACGTAATAGTGGTTGCGAGCGTTTCTTGTATATATGGTATAGGTGAAGTAGAAGAGTATAAAAATAACATGCTCATTTTAAATGTAAAAGATCAAGTAAATAGAGATAAAGTATTATTAAGATTGGTTGAAATGTTATACGAAAGAAATAATATTGATTTCAAAAGAGGAACATTTAGAGCAAAAGGTGATGTATTAGAAATAATACCAAGTAATGAGATGTCTAATGGTATTAGGGTAGAATTCTTTGGTGATGAAATAGATAGGATATCAGAATTTGAAGTTGTAACAGGAGCTATACTTAAAGATAAAAAAACAGTAAGTATATATCCTGCTAGTCACTTTGTTACAAATTCCGAAAAACTAAAAATAAGTATTGAAAGAATAAAAGAAGAATTAAAATATAGACTTATAGAATTAAAAGAAAACAATAAGTTGTTAGAATATCAAAGACTAGAACAAAGAACAAATTACGATATCGAAATGATGAGTGAAACTGGTTTTTGTAGTGGAATTGAGAATTATGCTAGACATCTTGCTTTAAGAAATGAGGGAGAAACTCCAACTACATTAATAGATTTCTTTCCAAAAGACTTTTTGTTGATAGTTGATGAATCACACGCAACATTACCTCAAATTTCTGGAATGTATGGTGGGGATAGAAGTCGTAAACTAGTTTTAGTAGACTATGGTTTTAGATTACCTTCTGCATTAGATAACCGTCCTTTAAACTTTCATGAATTTGAAAGCATGCTGAATCAGGTTGTATATGTTTCTGCAACACCAGGAGATTACGAATTAGATTTAGTTAATCATAAAATAGTTGAGCAAATAATTAGACCAACAGGATTATTAGATCCAACTATTGAAATTAAACCAAGTAAGAATCAAATAGATGATTTAGTTAATGAAATAAATAAGAGAGTAAAACTTAATGAAAGGGTTTTAATAACGACATTAACTATAAAAATGTCTGAAGAATTAACTAGTTATTTAAAAAACTTAAATATAAAAGTTGCCTATCTTCATAGTGAAATAAAGACATTAGATAGAATAAAAATAATTAGAGATTTAAGACTAGGAACTTATGATGTGCTTGTTGGTATAAATTTACTTAGAGAAGGAATAGATATTCCCGAAGTTAGTTTAGTAGCAATTTTAGATGCGGATAAACAAGGATTCTTAAGAAGTAATAGAAGTTTAATTCAAACTATAGGAAGATGT
>CAZKBC010000016.1:4510-7599 GCA_964551265.1 uncultured Muribaculaceae bacterium
AATGGACATGTAATAATGTATGCGGATAATATTAGTGATAGTATGGATTATGCTATTAAAGAAACAAATAGAAGAAGAGATATACAAATTCAATATAATTTAGAAAACAATATAATTCCTATAACTATAAAAAAAGAAATTAGAGATCTAATAAGTAATGAAGAAAATTTAACGAATTTTGATTTTACAAAAGATAAAAAGAAATTAGATAAATTAATTAAAGAAATAGAAAAAGAAATGTTAGGCGCAGCTAAGAACTTGGATTTTGAAAAAGCAGCTGAACTTAGAGATATATTATTTGAAATGAAACTAAGTAGTAAGAAGGATTTATGATTTTACTATCTGAAAAAAATATTGATGTTGTTGTATCTGAGTTAAAATGTGGTAATATAGTGGTGCTACCGACAGATACTATTTATGGAATAGCGTGCGATGCATTAAATGAAGAAGCCATAGAAAAAGTATTTAAGATAAAAGGTAGAAATTATAATAAACCTTTAAACTTACATTTAAACAAAAAGAGTGACATAAATAAATATGCATATATTTCTAATAACATGGAAAGCAAAATTATAGATAAATTGATGCCTGGTGCATTAACTTTAGTTATGAAAAAAAAGAATACAGTATCAAACATATTAACATCAAATTTAAATACAGTGGGAATTAGAATACCAGATAATGATTTAATATCTGATATTATAGATAAATTGGGTTCTCCCTTAGTTCTAACGAGCGCAAATATTTCTAACGAAAAACCTTTAAAAAACATTAAAGAAATAAGTAAAATAAAAGATATTAAATATGTGGTTGATATGGGACCATTAAATAATGGTATAGAATCTACTGTTATTAAAGTAGAGAATAATAAAGTAATAATATTAAGAGAAGGAAAAATAAGTAAAGAAGAAATAGAAAACATACTAAATGAAAGATAGGTTAATCATGGATAAAATAATAATTAAAGGTGCTAGAGAAAATAATTTAAAGAATATAGATATAGAAATACCTAGAAATAAACTGGTTGTAATGACTGGTGTTTCAGGTAGTGGAAAAAGTTCTTTAGCTTTTGATACAATATATGCTGAAGGGCAAAGAAGATATGTAGAAAGTTTAAGTTCTTATGCTAGACAATTTTTAGGAGTTTCTGATAAACCGGATGTAGATTCAATAGAAGGATTGAGTCCCGCTATTAGCATAGATCAAAAGAGTACTAATAATAATCCTAGAAGTACAGTTGGAACCGTTACAGAGATATATGATTATTTAAGATTGTTATATTCAAGAATTGGTATTCCTATATGTCCAACTCACAAAGTTCCTATTAAAAAACAAAGTGTTGAAGAAATGGTAAATAGGATAATGAAACTTGATGAGGGCACTAAGATAATGATAATATCTCCAATCATAAGAGGGGAAAAGGGGACCCATAAAGATGTAATAGAAGACCTTAGAAAGAATGGATTTACTAGAATAAGAATAAATAACGAACAAAGAGATTTAAGCGAAGAATTTAATTTAGATAAAAATAAAAGAACTGATATTGATGTAATAGTTGATAGGTTAGTAATAAAAGATGACATTAGAGGAAGATTATTTGAAGGCATAGAAATATCCACTAATCTTTCTAAAGGGAAAGTATTAATTGATATTATCGGCGATAAAGAATTATTAATGAGCGAAAAGTTTGCATGTCCTCATTGTGATTTTTCTATTGATGAATTAGAACCAAGAATATTCTCTTTTAACTCACCATATGGTGCCTGTAGCGAGTGTAAAGGGCTCGGATTTAAGTTAAAAATGAGTGAAGCATTAATTATTCCAGACAAAGATAAAACCTTAAATATGGGCGCTATAGCACCCCTAGCCAATATGGATGATTTTAACATATATATCAAGATGTTAGAGATTGTTTGTGATCATTACAATATAGATATGAATAAAAAAATAAAAGATTTATCTAGAAAAGAATTAGATATTATATTATATGGATCTAAAGATAAAATTAATTTTAATTTCTCAACAAGAAGTGGTAATAGTTACAAGAAGTTTGAAATCTATGAAGGAATATGTAATAACCTTGAAAGAAGATACTTAGAAACTAATAGTGAATTTATAAGAATGTGGTTAGAATCATATATGACAGAACTAGCTTGTGATGTATGTCATGGAGCAAGATTGAAAGAATCATCTTTATCAATATATATAAACGATAAAAACATATTTCAATTATGTGAGTTAAGCATTGATAAAATGTATGATTTTCTAAACAATTTAGCTTTAAATAAAGAAGAAAAAGAGATATCAGATATCCTATTAAAAGAAATAAAAGATAGATTAAAATTCCTGTTAAATGTTGGATTAAATTATTTAAATCTAAATAGAATGTCTGGATCTTTAAGTGGCGGAGAATCACAAAGAATTAGATTGGCTACTCAAATAGGTTCCAGATTATCGGGAATGATCTATGTACTAGATGAACCTAGTATTGGTCTTCATCAAAGAGATAATCAAAAACTAATTAATTCTCTTTTTGAAATGAGAGATTTAGGAAATACTTTAATAGTAGTAGAGCACGATGAGGAAACAATGTTACAAGCAGATTACTTAATTGATATAGGTCCTAAAGCTGGTATTGAAGGAGGATATGTTGTAGCAAAAGGTACTCCAAAAGAAGTAATGGAAAATGAAAATAGTATTACAGGAAGATACTTGAGTGGAAAAGAAAAAATTGAGGTACCAACTAAAAGAAGAAAAGGAAATGGGAGTTATATTGAACTTAAGGGTTGTACCCACAATAATTTAAAAAATATAAATGTTAAATTTCCTTTAGGTAATTTTATTTGTATTACTGGTGTTTCAGGAAGTGGAAAAAGTTCATTAATAAATGAAACTTTATATAAAATAATATCGAGTAACCTATATTCAAGCAAAGATAAACCTGGTAATTACAAAGAAATAAAAGGATTAGAAAATATAGATAAAGTAGTTGAAATATCTCAAGACCCAATTGGAAGAACTCCAAGAAGTAATCCGGCAACATATACTGGAGTATTTGATGATATAAGAACACTTTTTACAACAACAAA
>CAZKBC010000016.1:7609-10091 GCA_964551265.1 uncultured Muribaculaceae bacterium
CCTTATATGAAAACACTAAAGAAGCAAAAGTGAAAGGATATAGTAAAGGAAGATTTTCTTTCAATGTAAAAGGAGGAAGATGTGAAGCTTGCTATGGAGATGGAGTTAAAAAGATAGAAATGCACTTTCTTGCAGATGTATATGTTCCTTGTGAAGTATGTGGGGGAACAAGATATAACAAAGAAACTTTAGAAATCAAATTTAAAAATAAAAATATCGCAGAAGTTCTTGAAATGACAGTAGATGAAGCTATACCTTTCTTTGAAAATATATCTAAAATAAAAAACAAATTAAGTATGATATCAAAAGTAGGTCTAGGATATATAAAATTAGGTCAAAGTGCAACAACATTAAGTGGTGGTGAAGCAAGTAGAGTAAAATTATCAAAAGAATTACAAAAAAGACCTACTGGAAAAAGTTTATTCATATTAGATGAACCAACAACAGGGTTGCATGTTGATGACATAAAAAAATTACTACTAATATTAAATGGTATTGTAGATAACGGAGATACTGTAATTGTAATAGAACATAATCTGGATGTAATAAAAGTAGCCGATCACGTTATAGATCTTGGCCCAGAAGGCGGAGATTTAGGTGGAAAAATTATAGGAGAAGGAACTCCAGAACACATATCAACTATTAAAGATTCATATACCGGAGAATACTTAAAAAAAGTATTATGAACCGCAAATTGATGTAAATAGTATGTTTTATCAATATGAATAAAACAATTTAATGATAAAATATATATGGAGGAGTTTATGGAAGACTTAATAAGTCCTTATAGTGGAGATACATTATATAAAGATGGAGATTATTATAAAAACAATTCGGACGACTTTTTATATACAGTTTTAAAGAGCGAAAAAGTAATAACCCTTATGGATCCTATTTGTGCGGGCAAACTAGAAAGTCTTGGAAATGATTTCTTTTATTCTGAAGAATTAAATAAAAATTTTTTATTAGATCGTAGTAGAGAAATTATTCTACCTCTTTTCTTAGATGATGAAAATATAATGGGTGAAGAAGCATCGTATGACGGATTGTCGCTTATAGGAAACGAAACCGGAAGAAAAGTAGTTGTTGACGATAGAGGCGAAAGATTAACTGGCATTGAATTATTAAGAAGAAAATCAAATGAATTTCAAGGAATAGTTGCAATTAATAAAGTAGAAAAGGACATATATTCTAACATGAGTGACAACCAAAAGAAGGCCTATGATCTATCAAACAAACAAGTAGAAGATTACACCATGGAGGATATTACCTACATGATAGATCAAGTTGTTGGAGAATATAAAGATGATGAATATTTATCTTTAGCACGTAGTGCAATGTTTGAATTATTTAAAATACAACTTTCAAATAGACCATTAAAAGAAAAACAAGAAACCGAGACAGAAAATAATGAAGATAGAGCCATTTTAAATGATAAAATAGAACAAATACTCTTCTCTCCTCAAGAAAAGGAATATGAATTTGAAGAATATCATAAACCATTAGATTATGATGAAAGAGTATACTCAATAGGGATGTCAGTATTAGAAAGTGGTATTGAAAGTATGAGTAGAGAAGATTACGAATATCTTTATAATGCCGTAGACAAGAAAAAAGCTTTTGAAAATTATGAACTAGATTATAAAGATTTAAAAGTAATGGATGTATCGTTAGAATATTTAAAGAGTCAAGAAATAGCGAGATCTAAATAAAAAACATATATTAAAATGGAGTTATCCATTTTTTAATATAAGAGCATGTAATAAAAATAAATGGTGTATAATATAATTGGAGGAATTATGAATAACATATTAGTAGATTTGGGATTTTTAAAAATTACTTATTATTCTTTATTTATATTTATTGGAATAGTCTTTGCATATATAATAATTAAAATGGAAACAAAAAAATATGGATATGATAAAGAGTTTATCAATAATTTAATTTTCTGGGTTATTTTATTTGGAATAATAGGAGCAAGATTATACTATGTATTGTTTAATCTAGATTATTATAGTGCTAATCCTTCTGAGATATACAAAATATGGAATGGAGGACTTGCCATACATGGAGGTATAATACTTGCAATTATGTTTATATTTATATATTCCAAAAAATATAAATTAGGGGTTCAAAAAATATTTGATATAATGTCGGTAGGATTAATATTGGCCCAATCAATTGGAAGATGGGGAAACTTTTTTAATTCTGAAGCACATGGTGGTGAAACCACAGTAAAAGCATTAGAATCTTTATTAATAATTCCTAAATTCGTAATTAATGGAATGAAAATTGATGGAATATATTATCAACCAACCTTCTATTATGAATTCTTATGGTGCTTATTAGGATTTATAATATTAGTTTTAGTAAGAAAATTTTATAAATACTTAAAAGTAGGACAACTAACATCACTATACTTAATATGGTATGGAATAGGAAGATTCTTTATAGAAGGAATGAGAACTGATAGTTTAATGTA
>CAZKBC010000016.1:10101-13168 GCA_964551265.1 uncultured Muribaculaceae bacterium
TGTAATAGTCTTTGCTGTTAAGTAGAAGATTTTGGAGGATATTCCTTGACCTATGGATTTAATTCCTGGATAGAGGGTGGACATGGTCTTTCCAATACCTGTAGGTGCTTGTGCAAATAATTTTTTTCCTTCTTTTATTGTGGAATAAGCAGCTACAGATAATTCCCTCTGGCCTCTCCTATAGGATTCGAAGGGAAAGGGAAGATTCTTTATAGAAGGAATGAGAACTGATAGTTTAATGTATCAAGGTATAAGAGTAGCGCAAGTTGTTTCAATATCTTTTGTTGTAATTGGTTTAATAATATTCTTTACTAAACTCTTTTCTTCAAGATTTTCAAATCTTTATGATGAGGAGTATGCTGATGAAATCAAATTTTGATGTGATAGTAATAGGTTCTGGTATTGCCGGAATGACTGCAGCAATATATTTAAAAAGAGCTAATGTATCGGTTGCTATAATAGAAGAAAATGCCCCGGGTGGTCAATTAAACAGAATAAATAAAATAGATAATTATCCTGGAGTAATAGATATAGATGGCCCTACATTAGCGTTTAATGTTTTTTCACAAATGCAAGAATTAAATGTTCCATATATATATGGAAATGTTATTAATATAAATGTTGAAGGTCCTAATAAGATTGTTACTACAAATAAAGATACATATGAATGTAAATCAATAGTAATAGCAACTGGCAGAAAACCAATTGAAACCGGAATATCAAATGAAAAGAATTTAATTGGTAAGGGCATAAGTTATTGTGCAGTATGTGATGGGGCTTTATACAAAGATAAAGTTGTTGGGGTTTATACTAACAATGATTATGGAATAGAAGAAGCATTATACTTATCTAAAATATGTAAGAAAGTATATGTTATAGGATTAAAAAAAGAAGCAATAAATAATATAGAATTTATTAATGGAAAGATAACTAAAATAAATGAAGTTGATGAAAAACTAAGCAGCATAAATATTGATGAACACAATATTAAATTAGATGGATTATTTATTGTATTAGGAAGTATTCCATCAACTGAATTTATTAATATTAATAAGAAAGATAATTATATAATAGTAGATCAAAAAATGAATACAAATATAGAAGGCGTTTTTGCGTGTGGAGATGTTATATTTAAAGATTTATACCAAGCATCAACAGCAGTTGGAGATGCCGCTACTGCAGCAAATAGTGCTATAAAATATTTAAATAAGAAGGATTAATTATGTCTTTTTCGTTGAAAGTAAAAGAAGAAATTATGTTACAAAATATAAGTAAGGTAGAAAAAATATCTTTTCTTTCAGCTTTCTTAAGAAATAATGCAATAGTGGATGAGAACAGAATATTAATAGAAACAGACAATATAAATATTAGTAATTATGTATTTAATATAATTAATGAACTTTATAATACAAGAGCAAAGATAACGGTTAGAAAGAAATATAATTTTAAAGATGTATATTCTTATATGTTAGAAATAAGAATAAAAAAAGATGAAATATTAAAAGACTTATCTTTAGTAAATGATTTAGGATATTTTATAAATATTCCAAAAGACTATATAGTAAATGGAGATGAAGAAAAGATTTCTTATTTAAAAGGACTATTCTTGTCATCTGCTTCTATAAGTGATCCAAAGTCATCAACCTATCATTTAGAGTTCTCTGTTGATGATTATGAGTATGCTATATACATATGTGAATTATTGGATAGTTATTCACTCAATAGTAAATTAATAGAAAGAAAAAACAACTATGTAGTTTATATTAAAGAAGGAGAAAAGATAGGTGACTTTCTTAGATTATTAAAAGTTAATAATGCTGTAATGTATTTTGAAGATATAAGAATATATAAAGATTATAAGAATATGGTTAATAGATTAAATAACTGTGAACAAGCAAATGTAGAGAAAACTTTTAATTCCGCTAATAAACAATTAGAAGATATAGAACTTATTGAGAAATATTTAGATTTAGATACAATAGATCCAAAAGTAGTTGAAACTATAAATTTTAGAAAGAAATATAAAGAATCTTCGTTACTTGAACTAAGTACTATCATTACTAACGAGACCAAAAAGAAAGTAACAAAGTCAGGAATAAATCATAGGTTTAGAAAGATAAAAGAATTGGCTGATAAATTGAGAATACACGAAAGTGGAGTATAAATCATTTCCAAAAGCTCATTTTTTTGATAAAATATATATATACTTAGAGGAAGTGATTATATGGGCAAAATAATATCAATAGTAAATCAAAAAGGTGGAGTTGGTAAAACAACTACTAGTATTAACTTGTCCGCTTGTTTAGGATATCTAGGTAAAAAGACTTTACTTGTTGATCTTGATCCACAGGGTAATTCATCAACTGGAGTTGGTATTAATAAGGGAGATGTTCTATATAGTATATATGACGCAATGACTGATAAGGTAGAAATATATAAAACAGTACAAAGAACTAAGTATAAAAACTTAGACATAATACCCGCTACAATTAATCTGGCTGGTATGGACATAGAGCTATTAAATAGAAGCGCTAGAGATCCTAACTTTATTAAAACATCACAATTAAAGAAACATTTAATAAATTTAAAAAATAATTATGATTACATTATAATAGATTGTCCTCCATCGTTGGGCTTATTAACTACAAATTCTTTAGTAGCGTCTGATTCAGTAATTATACCTGTTCAATGTGAATTTTTTGCGCTTGAAGGTATAATGCAATTACTAAATACGATAATGTTAGTACAAAAAAACTTAAATCCTAAACTCGATATTGAAGGAGTTTTACTAACAATGTTAGATTCAAGAACAAAGTTAGGCATAGAAGTGGTTACTGAAATAAGAGGATATTTTAAAGAAAGAGTTTATGATACACTTATACCTAGATTAGTAAAGTTATCAGAAGCCCCATCTTATGGTAAACCAATACATGCTTATGATCCAACTAGTAGAGGAACAGACGCCTATTTAAATTTAGCGAAGGAAGTGATAGTTAGAAATGGAAACTAAAAGAAGAGCTTTAGGTAAGGGATTGGAAGAACTATTTAATTCTGAAAGTTTAGAAAT